>NZ_QYZY01000046.1:0-2329 GCF_003838035.1 Desulfonatronospira sp. MSAO_Bac3
CTGGGTTTTGATGGTGCGGGAGCCGTGTACAGTTCTGATCTTATCCAGATCCCACTGTCCTCTGCTGCTGGTCTTGGATTCAGGGGGCCTCCAGAACCAGGCCTTCTTTTTGGGTGCGAAAAAGAGCCCGGCGTCTTTGAGTGCCTGGCGGTGCAGGTAAGTATTTCCGGTGACCCAGAGCCAGGTGCCGCAGATCTCGAACAAGAGGCCCGGCAGGTGGCCGATCTTGCTGAGAATGCCGGACATCTCTTCGTCCAGGGACATCTCACCCGGATCTTCTGTTGCGTTTTCATGTATGGCCCACTCTCCAAGACTGGATACAAGCAGGTCATAGGCAGCGTTGACGAGCTTCATGAGCTCTTCGCCGTGGGGATTGACGTCTGGGTGATACTTGCGGGCTGCTGCACGGTAGGCCTGCTTCAGTGCCTCCAGAGTGGCTGCCTCGGGCTTTAGAACCTGCAGCGCTTCCTGAGTGTTCATCTTGATCCTCCTTTGTTGGTGGTTAAACGCAAAAAGGGCCGGGACATTTTCGCCCCGGCCCTTGAACCTGGTTTTATGTGTGCGTGCACCAGCAGTCCTCGAAGTCATGAAAGACCATCACTCCGACCATGAAGGGACCCTCCTGCCTCTCCAAAGGATGCAGGTCCGGGTTGCCGTTTTGCCTGTACCAGGCCAGAGTGAACTCAGGATGGGAGAACCCCTCGGTGTAGCCGGTAATGACCACGTCTGTACTGGGCAGCGCTGCAAGGTTGTGCAGCTTCTCCTGGAACTTACGCCTGGAATTGGGGCTGTGCTCGCAGATAACCCTGGTGATCCCCCTGATGATTTCCTGCTGGGCATAGGGCTGGGTGGTGATCAGTAATGCCATGGTAACCTCCTTTATGGGTATGGAATTTGGACATAAAAAAGCCCGGGTTATGACCGGGAAAAGGGAAGGGTTAGCTATTTCTGGACAGCCAGTGCTGGTAATCCTGTACGAGCTGATTAAGGACTTCTGAGCGGGTGGATATCCGGCTCAGGGACTGATCCCGGATGGTTCTGGTGATGCTGTGATAAAATGAATACAGAGTCAGGCCGTTGAGGGCGACTTCCTCTTTGTAGGCCTCCAGGAACCGGTGGAACCTGCTGGCTGGGAAGGCTTGCTTGCGCATGGCCTCGAAGCTCAAAATGCGCATATGGCGCTGGGACAGAGGGATGTTCTTCAGGTCTAACTGCCATGCCTCCAGACTTTCCAGGCGGTGGACTGTGGTCTCTATGGCCCTGCCGGACATGGCAAAGAGCTCGTCTGTGTCCAGGCCCTTGGTGTGCTTCCGGAATTCGACGAAGTCACCGGCAAAGACCAGGTTAGAGCAGACCATTGTATATGTCCCGGCGGTTATGCCTACGGCAAAGCGCTTAGCAATTGAGTTTCGAAATCCTATCTGCCAGTTTACTCCGTCCCGACCCTGATCCAGACGGTATGAGGCAAACAGGTTACCTCCTCCAGTGGTGAGCTCGAAGCACTTACTCTGGATACCCAGGCCTGCCTCGGATACTGCATGTTCCACAGCATCGATTACCAGGCTGTGATGGACAGGATTCCAGGTGTCGGTGCCCTGGACTTCGGGAACTGCACGGACTTCTTGTTCTGAAACGAAATGTGCCTTCATGATCTTACCTCCTGTTTTGAGATTACTGGGTTAGATGATGGTATTGACGATCTGACTGATTTCCTCATCCAGCATGCAGGCGTACTCGATGCCGCCGGTGGGTCCGACGTGAGGCAGGACATTGCGCCTGAGACGCCCGATGGCCCTGTCTGTGGCGTTGAACTGGTTGCAGACAGGCCACTTGTGTGACTCGTCATACTGGCGAAACAGTTTGTTGATTTCGTGGATGTTCATGTCTGAAACATCCCGGCCATAAATCTTCATAGAAACCTCCTTATATTTTGACGTAATAAATCCCGAGGACTTGTGTTCAGCCTTGGGATGTTACGCCGGTTATTTGGTTTGGTTCTGGGCTGGGCGGGTAGTTTTGCTGCCCTTGGAACGGACAATCACCCTGGGAGCCATGATGCTGATGGCACCCGGGCTGGGCATGGGGTATCCATTTTTGGGCCTGCGGTAAAAACTGCGATTGAATTCAAGAGACACTCTGTTCATGGGGAAACCTCCTTTTATGGTGTTGAACGTAAAAAGGCCGGGACAGTGCTTGAATGCAGCTGTGCCCGGCCTTACAAAGTTGACCTTGTTAGTAGGTTTTTAGGTTAAATTTTTAGATGAAGGGCTCACCGAAGTCCCGCTGGTCTTCGTGCTGCCTCTGCAGCTTATTCAGGACGCCTTCAAAG
>NZ_QYZY01000047.1:0-1800 GCF_003838035.1 Desulfonatronospira sp. MSAO_Bac3
AACCGCCGGCATCAACCTTTATGTCTGGAGCTGGCGGTTGCTCCAAAACAACATTTTTAAACCGGCGTTTTATGGCATCTTCAAGCCGGCGCTAACACCTGGTGCTTATGCATGAGGATATTACTGAGTATAAGCAGGCGGAAGAAGCAAGAATTGCAAGTGAACAGAAATTTAAAAACCTCATCGAGAAATGTCCTGCCTCTGTTATGCTGCTTGACCATCAGGGCCGGGTAGAATTTGTTAATGACTGGCATATAGAAAAATTTGCCAACAACAAGCTGGGCAAGGAATATTTTCTGGGCAGGTCCATACACGAGCTTCCCGGCCTGGTCAGTGCCGGAGTGGATACAGAGATTTCCCGAGTATTCCAGGGGGACGATGTTGAACTGGAAAATGTATATTTTCCCGAGTTTGCTGTGGGAGGTTCCGGATGGGTCAACATCAGAGCGGTGCCTGTTTATCAGGGGGGCCGGGTTGCAGGCGGAGTTCTGCTCCGGGAAAATATTACTGCACGAAAAAAAATGGAAACTGCTCTACAGCAAAGTCAGCAAAAGTTCAGATCGCTGGTGGAAAATACCCAGGACGTTATATACTCTCATACACCGGAAGGTCATTTTACTGTAAGCATTCAGGGGGTGCCGAAACCGGCCAGGGGACAGTCCCCGCGACACCTTTCCTGCACAAAATAATCTGACAAACGCGAAGTTGTGTGAACCTGCTCAGTTAGTGCTTAGCGGGGGACAGTCCCCGGGCCTGGTGCCAGGGACTAAAACCGAGTACCCCCTGAATGCTTACATTTTACTTATCTTTCTCCTCAAGTATCAGATCTTTTAGGCTACGAAGTCCAGGAGCTATTAGGCAAAAACTTTCAAGACCTTGTTCATCCCCAGGATCTGCCGGTGGTGCAGAGGGGGTTGGATAACGCTATTAAAACCGATCAAAACCATGGCGAAGTAGAATATCGCCTGCTGCACAAAGACGGCCATTATCGCTGGTTTCATGTACGTGTTTCTTTTCAGCGAAACTCTGAAGGAGAGATTGAGTCGGTATTGGGAGTGGCCCGGGATATTACTGAACGTAAGCAGGCAGAGGAGCTTCTGCGGGAATCAGAAGAGCGCACCCGGCATTTGAATGCAGTGCTGAAGGCCTATAACCAGGTCAATGAGGTGATTTTCAATGCCGGGGATATAACCCCTCTGCTGCAGGAGGTTTGTCAGGCTCTGATTTCCACCAGGGGATATTATAATGCCTGGATCATCCTTCTGGACAAAAACCAGAATGTCACACATTTCGGCCAGGCGGGTCTTGATGATGAGTTCCCGAAACTTATTGACGGCTTTCAATATGGAAAGAAGCCTGCATGCGCTCTAAAGGTATCCTCCTCACCAAGTTTGCAGGTTGTCATGGATCCAGGCACTGATTGCGAGGGCTGCCCTTTGGCTGAACAATATTCAGACAGATCCGGCTTCTCTGCACGCCTGGAGGTTGAAGGGTTTGTCCTTGGGCTGATCACAGTTTCAATCCCTGCAAACCTGGCCGGAGATTTAGAGGAGCAGGATTTGTTCAACAGCCTGGCCTGGACCATAGCCCAGGGAATTCAGAGAATCCGCCTGGAAAAGATCCGCCGCAGTCAAAGAGAACGCCTGAAGAATTATGAGCGGATCATCTCCAGGATCAATGATGGTATGGCTATAGTGGCTCCTGATTACAGGTATATGATTGTCAACGATGCCTACCAGCGGGAATTCGGCAAGCCACGTGAAGAGATTGAAGGACATACCGTGGAGGAACTGGTCGGGA
>NZ_QYZY01000048.1:0-1232 GCF_003838035.1 Desulfonatronospira sp. MSAO_Bac3
CCAGGTCCTGTTCAAAGCCCATGAGCAGGTAGCTGCGTTTAAGTCCCAGTCGGCTTATTTCCCGGCGCACCTCCGCCTCCAGAGGACCGCGACCGAAATGCACAATCACGAAATCCGGGGCTCTTTCATCCCTCAGCCGGGCTGCGGCCCGTACCAGGGTCAGGGGATCCTTGTGCGGCACCAGGGCTGCGGCACAGGCGATGATTTTCCTGGGGGCCAGCCTCTTTTGCAGGCTCAGGGCTTCAGCTGAGGGTGAGCGAAGACTTACGGTGGTATCCAGGCAGCTGGGTATGACTTCTACCTGCCTGCCGGGCAGGGTGCCCTCCATGATATCTTTTATGGCCTGGGAGATGGCTACTGTCTGATGAGTATAATGGTATTTGAGAAGGGAAAGAGTACCCCGGGGGACAAAGTCCACCCGCCTGGTGTAGACGATTCTGCGGCCGTGCAGGGGCCTGGTCATGACCGCAAGGCTCTGGCCACGCCCGGTCTGGGCGTGCAGGATATCAAAGTTACGGCCCTGGCAGGCCAAATACTTGAGGGCCATGACCTGATTCCTGACTTCCACGACTGGAAGGAAAGCCTCCTGTGCCCTCCTGGCCAGAGGCGAATCCCTGAGGCATACAAGTCTTACGTCCTGCCCGGCCCGGGCCAGGCCCTTCATGGTGAAAAGGGTCTGTCTCTCCCCGCCGCGCCAGCCTTTCTCGGTATTAATCTGCAGGATTTTCAAGGCGCTCAAAGCAGGGTATGCACAGGGTCCGTTCCTGAAGCCGCCTGGTACGTGTCTCCATGACCTGTTCGCCGCAGGTTTCACAGGTCTGGCTGTTTAATATCCTGGCCTTGCGCGGAGCCTTGTGTTCAGGGGTTTTGATTTCAAAAACTTCTTCTAAGGGGGATTCCATGATGCGCCTGGAGAGCATGGACCTGGCCTCCCCCAGTTCCTTTTCCTCCTCCGGGGTCAGGCCGTGCTCCTGCATTTTGGCGTGCAGGCGGCTCAAGGTCCTGCGAATATCCCCGTATACCTCAGGCCTGGTCACTAAGCGGGCGGCGCGGCCGTCGCTTCGGCGATAAAAGCTGAAGGCGTTTTTGCCCAGATCCCTGTAAATAAGATTGCCTTTGCCGAAGGTGCATCCGGTCAGGTACTGGATGGCATCCACCCCGCACATATCCGTCTCCACCACGGCCACTATCTCCTCGTCCCCGGACCTGCCCATCTCCTGCAAGGCCCACTC
>NZ_QYZY01000049.1:0-11422 GCF_003838035.1 Desulfonatronospira sp. MSAO_Bac3
GGATCACCATCAGCCTGGGCGCAGCTACGGTCAGGCCTGAGGATACCCAGGACAGCATGATAGCCAGGGCGGACAAGGCCATGTATCTATCCAAAAGCCAGGGCAAAAACGCCTGCAACTTTATGTGAATCAGCCTACTGCTTTTCCATCTGCAAAGCGCGGTTCGTGCAGGGGCAGAATTATATCCGCGCTGTCCCGGACCCGGAGCATGATGTCGTAGGCCTGATAAGAATTGATCAGGGTGCCGGGAGGAATGACTTCCATCTCCATGGCCCTGATCTCTTTCGGGGGATCAAAGTTTTCTTCAATAACGCAAAATCCGGTGATTGCGGCTCTGCCCTGGCTGGTCTGAACAAAAACGCTCATGCCTCCCGGGGTGTGGGCCGGGGTATGCATGACGTATATTCCCGGAAAGAGCTCCATGTCCTTTTCCACGGTTCTTATCTGTCCGTTTTCCTCTGCGTCCAGGATGTAGTCATCCAGGTACCTGTAGTCCAGCGGGTGCGGGTTGTGGGCGCTTTCCAGTTCCTCTGGACGCACGAATATCTCGGCATTGACGCATTCGGCATCGTTTTCGCAGTGATCGTTGTGCAGGTGGGTGTGGATCACCGCATCAATGTCATTTGGTTGGAGACCTACTCTGGCCAGTCCTTCCTCAAAGGTGTATATGGTTCCACCCAGGTCCTGCCGGCGGTCTTCAGATATGATGGGGCTCATCTCCCCGGTGTCGACCAGAATGTTACGATCCCCGCCTTCCAGATACCAGGCATAGATGGGTATAATATAAGGAGTTCCAGCGCCGTGCTGGTAGGTCATCATGGACTTGTCGAAACGCTTGGTGCCCATAACCAGGGGATGTATCCTGTATGTGGCCATGGTTTTGTCCTCCTTGAAAAGCCGGGGCTCTGTGCCCAGGGTTTCTGATGCAAGCTGATACCGGTTTTCAGGCAGCCTTGAAATTCAGACTGAAAATATGCTCAGAAATGGCTTGTGTCAATGCTGGTGTAGAGTTGACAGGCAGCTGCAGCTTTTTATGGTTACTCCTGTAAAGATGTGACTGAAAAAAGTCATTTTTGCAGTCACAGGCGTCAGACATCAGACGTCAGGGGTCTGTAAAACCAAAGAGTTAGATGATCCATTTTTATGATTGCCAGTTATTTTCTGATTTTTTGCAGGTGCATCTGTAAATATTATAAAGGAGGTCGATCATGAAATTTGCGGTACGCATATATGGTGAAGTTGAAGGTTTTACACCGGAAAAGCTGGAAGAGCTGCAGAAAACTGATCTGTATCCTTTCGAGGTGAGAGACGGCCGGGTCGAGGTGGAGCATGAAGGAGAGCCCATGGATATTGAGCCCTCTGTGGAAGTTATTGCCACAGCCCTGGGGGAAAAAGGATCTGGTTATGTCGATTACATAGACAACGACGAGTGGGTGGTGTGGCGCTACCAGCTAAGCCCGGGCCACTGGCAGTGCACAGAGGTGAACCCCGACCACGCCCTGGAAGGTTACGGGCACCTGAAATAGGGGGTTTTCGTGAATTACGCATGTCAATGGATCAGCTGAAAATGTCAGGAGACGCACAGCCCGGGCAGGTGATCTCTTTGCTGATATTTACAGGTAAATTGAATGTAAAATTACAGTTGACGTCGTAAATTTTACAGCTTAATATACGAGCATGCAAATTGATTCACTTCGCTTTCGTTTTTTAAAACAAACCCTGCCTGAAGCGTCCAGAAAGCGGATCGCAGTGCTCACCGGGGCCAGGCAAACCGGCAAGACTACATTAGTCAGAAATCTCTATCCGGATCTGGCTTACATAAATCTTGATGCCCCGGAAAACAGGGAAATCATAAGCGGTGTTTCCAGTACCCTCTGGTCTGAAAGTGTGGGCAATGCCTTAATCGATGAAGCTCAAAAATTGCCGGATATCTTTGAAAAGGTAAAATTTGCTTTTGATGAAGGGGACATAGACTTTAGTTTATTAACCGGATCCAGCCAGATCCTGCTCTTAAAGAAAATCAGGGAGTCATTGGCCGGCAGGGCTTTTTTCTACGAACTCTGGCCGCTTCTGCAGTCTGAAATCAAGACCCCTTTTAACTCGGAACATGTCCGCCTTCCCATTATTTACCATCTTCTGGGTAATGAATCATTAGAAACAGTCTTAAAAAGCTGCCCCCCTGTACTGTTAGAAAAAGAAGATGCGTATTTAAGACAAACAGAAGAGTACAGCCTTAACTGGGGAGGGATGCCCGCACTTTTGGAGCTTGAAGATTTTGAACGCAGGCAGTGGCTGAAAAATTACAGCTATACCTATCTGCAAAGAGATTTGGGTGATATAGCCAGGCTTGACGACCTGGCCCCGTTTCACAAATTTCAGAAGTTGTCGGCCCTCAGATCTGCAATGCTTTTGAATTATTCGGAACTTGCCCGTGATGCCGGATTGAGTGTGGATACCGCCAGGCGCTACTTTGAATACTTGAAGCTTTCCTACCAGGCCTATTACCTGCAGCCCTATTATAAAAACCTGACCAGTACAGTCATAAAAACTCCGAAGATGTACTGGATAGATGTGGGCATCTTGCGGCAGCTTACTGGATTTTGGGAAGGTGTAAGCGGTGAGTTGTATGAAACCATGGTAATCAGTGAAATATTTAAACTGATTCGTACTTTTCAGATAGAGGCTGAGCTTTACTTCTACCGAACCCGCTCCGGGAGGGAACTGGATTTATTAATAGAGACCCCTGCCGGTATAACCGGAGTAGAGATCAAGTCCCGGGATAAAGTCTATGCAAAAGACTTCCGGACCATGCAGGATGTGGCTTTAAAACTGGGCAATAGATGGCGTGGAGGACTGGTTGTCTACCGGGGCAGGGAAGTCAGGAAAGCTGCTGACCCAGGTATCTGGATTGTTCCCTCCAGAAGACTCTTTGGTTGAACGAGATTTGCAGCAGCTGACGCAAAGGCGTCTGTGAGAGTGGGACATGGGGGACAGGCAAGATCTTTCTCTTTAAACGCAGTCTTCAGGTATTCGTTAGAATTTCTTCAGGCTTTGTGTGCGCAGGTAGCAAATAGTTTTAAGGATATGTGCGGGGGCATTGTCCGCCTGGCAGACAGGAAAATTAACATATCTCCCCCCTGAAGGGTTACAACCGGCATATAGTGGCTGGGATTGTTTTGTGATCCTGGGAGTTCAAAGCTCACAGAGGCTTCTTTGGGATAAATTCAGAAAAAGGAAGGGATCTCATACAACCACCCCCGGCCCTTGGCTAAGGAGGGGAGCTACACCGTGCCATGGATTTAGTGCTGTGGATAAGTGCATTTATTTATTTTTCATCCGGAAACAGTTCTTTTTTCTTTTGGCTGAGCCTGCCACGTGTTTCGCGTGGTCAGTCTGTACAAGGAAGGGATCTCATACAACCACCCCCGGCCCCTCCTTGGCTAAGGAGGGGAGCTACACCGTGCCCTGGATTTACTGCTGTGGATAAGTGTAGTTATTTAGTTTTCATCCGGAAACGGTTTTTTTCCTTTTGGCTGAGCCTGCCACGTGCTTCGCGTGGTCAATGTGCACAATAAGACAAGAGTCCAATCCCCCAATCCTTCAATCCCTAAATCCCTTAATCCCAGAATCCACAATCTTAATAAGGCAGATATCTGTCAAACTCCATGGCGGTAACGCTGGTACGGTGATCTTCCCATTCCGCGGTCTTGATGTTCATGAGGTTCTGATACTGCTGTTCTCCCAGGAGGTCTTTGAGGAACGGGCTGTCTTCGGCTTCAACCAGGGCTTCGAACATGGTCTTGGGCAAGAGCCGGGTATCCCAAAGCTTTTTCTTCATGGACTGAAAATACGCCTTGCCCCGGTCGGGGCTGTTGCAGTCAAGCTCTTCCCTGATGCCCTGCAGGCCCATTTTGATAAAGGCAGCCATCTGCAGGTAGATATTTCCGGCCGGGTCCGGGCTTCTAAGCTCCAGCCTTGTGGCCTGGGCATTGGTGGCATAGGGGATGCGCACCATGGAAGTACGGTTGCGCGGTCCCCAGCCTACGACCACCGGGGCTTCACGTTCAATAACGTATGCCTTGTAGGAGTTGAAGGTGGAAGCCATTAGGATGGAGGTCTGTCTGGCGTACTTGAGTATGCCGGCAATGAACTGCCTGGCCACATGGCTGAGGTTGTGCTCGTCCCCCTGCTGGTAGAATACATTCTGCCCGTCAAGGTCCTGCATGGACAGGTGAATATGCAGGGCGTTGCGGTTTTTGTTGTTGAAGGGCTTGGGCATGAAACTGGCATGCAGGTCGTGTTCAGAAGCTATCATGTGAGCTACGTAGTTGAAAACCAGGGTTCTGTCCGCGGCATTCAGGGGGTCGGCGCATTCAAAATTTATCTCGTGCTGGGAGGGGCTTACTTCGTGATGGGCCTTTTCAAAAGGCACCCCGCAACTGGTCAGGACGTCTATGATGCGGTTGCGGACTCTTTCCCCCTGGTCCCTGGGGTCGGCCTCGCAGTAGCCGGCGTTGTCGGTATTGAGATCCCTTGAATATTGATCCTGGTGAAACAGAAAAAACTCATACTCCGGGCTGGCCTGGAACCTGAAACCCATTTCCTCGGCCTCTTCCACGACTTTTTCCAGGACATACCTGGGGTCGGTGCTGGCCCTTTCTCCATGCTCGTTGTGTATGGTGCCCACGAAAAGAGAGGTCTTTTTCTCCTTGAAGGGCAGTACTTTCAGGCTGTCCAGAACAGGCATGAGCAGGCGGTCGCTGTGTTCCACGGTAGCAATACCGGCTACGGAACTGCCGTCAAAGCCTATGCCTTCAACTGAAATCTGCCTGATGTTTCTGGGATTGACCGGAAGGCGTCTGATACGCCCATTAAGGTCCGTGAAAATGATTTCTGTTGAGTCGGTGGGTTCCATCATGTCTTCAATATCTGTGTTTGACATCTTGAACTCCTTTCAGCGCAGGCTGGAGAGTAAGACTTGATACACAAGCCGTTTGTTGTATGAATACAAGGTTGATTTACATCTGTATGCAATGATTGGACCTGAAGCCGGTTGGTGCCAGGGCATGAAATATGCGAGGCAATGGGAATCTGCAAGGGGTTGCCTGGGGAATGGGATCTGGAAAAGTTAGTGTCTGTCTGGCTGAGCGTCATGTTTTTAAATTAAGGTTTCTGCCGGGAGGTTACAGGTGGTCCCGGCAGAAACAAGATTGACTGTTTTATTGATGTGCCTGCAAAAAGTTGTTTTTGCAGGCACATCTTCATTCCGGAATAACAGGCAGGGAAGTGTTCTGGTCGAGGTAGTTTCTCAGAACGTATTCCTCGTCTGTCTTTTCCTTGAGGTAATAATCGGGCATCAGGGGCACCTTGCCGATATTGGTGGCGATTACGTACATGGGCTGACACAGCCCGGTAGTGTGCCCCCGGATGGCATCCCGGATAAGTTCGGCCCCTTTTTCCACAGGGGTCCGGAAATGATCTATCCCCGGTGCCGGCTCGCAGTAAAAGACGTAATAGGGGCGGATGCGTACTGTAAGCAGCTTCTGGTGCAGTTCTCTGAAGGACTGTGGGTCGTCGTTGATGCCTTTCAACAGTACGGCCTGGTTGCCCACATTTACTCCGCAGCGCATGAGGTCGTATACCCCTCTGGCGGTTTCCTCGGTGATTTCCCTGGCATGGTTGCACTGGGTGTTGATCCATACCGGTACCCGGTGAAAATCTCCCAGAATTTCGCAAAGTTCTTTGTTTATCCTGCTGGGCAGAACTATGGGGGTTCGCGTCCCGAAGCGGATCATCTGCACATGCGGAATTCGCCTTAATTCTGTGATGATGCGATCCAGCTTTTCATCGGAAAGGATAAAGGGGTCCCCACCGGTGATGAGCACGTCACGCACCTCGGGGTGATCCCTGATCCAGCTCAGTCCTTCATCAACATCGAAGCGCAGGCTCAGGCCCTGGTCCACCACCAGTTCTTTGCGGAAGCAGTGCCGGCAGTAGTTGGCACAGACATCGGTTACGGTAAAGGCGATGCGGTCCTGATACTGCCTGGCGATGCAGTCCGGGCGCTTTTCACCCACAGCCCGGTTTTCCTTGTGTATCAGGTAGTCCTGGATGCCGTATTTGTTTTCCTTTTCCTTCAGGGAAGGCACAACCTGCCTGCGGATGGGGCAGGCCGGATCCTGGGGGTCCATAAGAGATGCAAAGTAGGGAGTCGTGCCCCACCTGGTGCGCATGGTGGTAATGGCCGCGTCCTCGTCCGGGGTTATATCCACATAGTCAGCCAGTTTTTCCCTGGTATTGACCATCTGCTGCAGTTCTTTAATCCACTCCTGCATTCTAAATACCTCACTCATTAAAAAATTATCCAAAAAACACTTCCGCCCCTGGGGTAAAAATATCAAGCCCTATTGGGGAGGCTGTTTTCTTTCTGTGCAGTGGGTATTTTTTTGCATGGGTGATTCTGTCCGTAAAGATTGTTTATATCAGCTGAAAAAAATAGTATGAGCAAGGACCAGGGTCAAGCAAATTCTGAGAGAGACCTGCAAAAAGTCGAAACAGATTAACTGGACAGTATTTTTACAGGAGCCCCATGCGCCATGCGCCACGCCCCATGCGCTTTGCGCCCTGCCCCATGCCCCATGTTTACCCCGTGAAACAGCCCGGAGGGCTTCCTGTCGCAGACAGGAGTTTCACTGGGGCCCCACGCCCTATGCCCCATGCCCTCTGCCTTCTAAACAGCAATATCCCTGTTTTTTATAAGGTCATCAAGAAATTCTATCATGGCCTCGCGCTGACCGGGGTCGGCATACATGATGCAATCGCACCTGAGTCTTTGCTCGCTGCGCACCAGAAGTTCCAGCCTAAGCCAGTCCTGCCCCACCTCCAGTGCCAGGTAATATGGCCCGCACTGGCTGTTGTGCTCCTGCTGGGCTTTTCCCTGCAGGCTTTCGGGCAGGGGAATCCAGAATATTCCGTCCATGGGGGATTTATACCCGGTTTCCTTGAGATGGGCAGTGAAGGTGTCCATATCCCGGGGTCTTATGTCCTGTATCATATAAGAGCGCATGCTATTTCCTTTTTTTCTCGGCATGGGGGTTTTCAGGGATCTGTTCCTCGTCCAGGTTGAAGATCTTGCGGGCCAGATCGATGTATTTTTCCGAGGAACCCTCCTCCCTGGCGCGCCGTTTGAGAAAGACTATGGGTTCATGATAGAGTTTGCCCACCAGGGATTCAGCCAGGTGTTCCATGGTCTGGACTGTTCTTTCGTCTGTGTCCGGCGGAAGATTGCGCAGGGATTTTCTGACTTCCTTGCGGGCGATGTTTTCTCCCTTGTTCAACAGATCAACTATTGTCGGGCTCAAGTCCAGGGAATTGAGCCACTTTTCAAATTTGTCCACTTCCTGCTCGACAATTTCTCCGGCCTTTTGGGCCTCTTCCTTGCGACCGGCCAGGTTCTCCTCCACCACTTCCTGCAGGTCGTCGATATCGTATATATAGACATTGTCCAGCTGGTTCACGTCCGGATCGATATCCCTGGGCACGGCTATGTCGATGAAAAACATGGGCCTGTTCTTTCTTTTTTTCAGAACCTCCCGGATATCCCTGGCCCTGATGATGGCTGAAGTGGAACCCGTGGAACTGATTATAATATCTATATGGTGCAGATAATCAAAAATATCCTCCAGGCACATGGCCTGTCCACCGAATCTCCGGGAAAGTTCCTGGGCCCTTTCCAGGGTGCGGTTGGCCACCATTATCTCCTTGAGCCCCTGGTTCAGCAGGTGCAGGGCGGCCAGTTCAGCCATTTCTCCGGCGCCGATGAGCATGGCCTTGTGCATATCCAGTTCGCCGAAGATTTTTTTGGCCAGTTCTACGGCTGCGTAGCTTATGGAGACTGCACTGGAAGAGACTGCGGTCTCCGAGCGGGTCCTTTTGGCCGAGGAAAAGGACTTGTGCATCATGCGGTTGATGATTACCCCGGTGCTTCGCTCCTCCACAGCCTTGCGGTAGGCGTCCTTGAGCTGTCCCAGGATCTGGGGCTCGCCCAGGACCATGGAATCCAGGCTGGCAGCCACTGTAAACAGGTGGCGTACGGCCTCACGGTCGGTATAGTGGTAAATGTGCCGGCTGAGCAGGTCTTTTTCCGCACCGCAGAATCCGGCCCAGTTTTCAAGCACTTTATCTTTGACCTGTTCCTTGTCCTGGTTCCCCACACACAGGATTTCCACCCGGTTGCAGGTGGAGAGAACCAGGGCTTCGTATACAGGGCCGTCCTTGGAAATCAGTTCCAGGGATACAGGATTGAATCCGGTAAGGGCGAACTTCTCCCGGATTTCAACTTCAGCTGTTTTGTGGCTGAGGCCGAAAAGGTGAATTTTTTGTTCCATCAGGGTCTTAGGCTGTGATGTGTTTCAGTGAAAAAGTTGATGCCCACGAATGATATCAGGGATAAAATAAAAATCAGGATGGCCAGCTTGGCCGGCTTTCTGCCTTTCCAGCCCCCGGTGGCCCGCTTGTGGAAGAGCCAGGCGAAAATCAGCCACACTCCTATGGTGAAGATTTCCTTGGGGTCCCAGGTGAATATGGTTCGCCAGGTAAATGCGGCCCAGATAAACCCTGAAAAAGTGCCTATTGTAAAAAGTGGAAAGCCCGCAAGAACCGCCCAGTGGTTGACCCGGTCAAAGGTGGTCAGGGAGGGCAGTTCTTTAGTTACGTTGCCCATTCTGGACTTGGTCTTGATTTTGCTGTCCAGGTGCAGGTAGGCCAGCCCGGCCCCGAAAGCCATGGCCAGAAGGGCTATGCTTATAAAGAGCGACCCAATGTGCAGCCCAAACCACAGGCCCTGCAAAATCCCGGGGATGGGCAGGGTAGCCGGGGAGATGGCCAGGGACCAGGAAAAGGTCACCAGGGCCAGGGGAGCGGCTATCAAGGACAGAAAATTGAGCTTCAGCCTCCACCAGAGCAGAAAGAAGATGAGCAGTAAAGTCCAGGCCATAAGGCTTACGTAAAACTGGGACTGGGTAAGCACTTCCCCCAGGCCCAGGGCATATTTTAGTCCCAGGTCGGCAGTGTGCAGTACAAACCCGCACATGGTCATCCATATAGATACGTTTTGAACTTTCTTGCGGGTATAGATAAGCCCCAGGACAAATGTGATGGCCCCGGACAGGTATAAAAGGGCAATTGTAAGATCCAGTATTCTAAAAGAGAGCATGGATCATCTCCTGGATATGGTTGTGGGCACCGGAGGGCAGAAGACTCTGCAGGAGCCTGTGCAATCCCTGCCGGTCGCCTTTTTTGAGTAGTTCAGCTGCATTAGAATCCAGTATTGCATGGAAGATCCTCTGGTTTTTCTCCTGGGGAAGTCCCATGGGCAAAACATGTTTTCTAACCCGGGACATGAGAGTGGTCAAGGAAGCGTATTCCGGTCCATACCTTGAGGCCAGTTCCTTTTTGATCCTGGCGCTCAGGGCCGGGCTGGCCCCGCAGGTGGAAACAGCCAGAATCAGGTCCCCGCGCTCCAGCACCGCCGGCAGGACAAGGTCCCCCTGAGCCGGGTCCGTGGCAGTGTTGCACCAGATATTTTTCCGGCGGCAGGCCCGGGTCACCTGCTGGTTTATTTCATGGTCCGAGGTGCAGGCGAATACCAGGTGGCAGCCGTCAACATCACCGGGCTGGAAAGACCTGCTGATCAGCTGTATGGATTCGTCTTCCGGGAGGGGATGGTTTTTTGCCCCGGGATCTATGACAATAATTGTGCCGGCACAACTTTTTATCAGGGTGGATATCTTTCTTCGGCCCACGGGACCGGCCCCCACCACCAGGCAGGTTTTGGATTCAAGGTCCAGAAATACCGGAAAGTATCGCATGACCTGACTGATAAGCTAATAAGCCCGGGATGTAAATAAGCTATGGGGATTGGGGGATTGGGAATTTAGGAATTGGGGGATTTAGGGATTGAAGAATTGGGGAATTGGGGAATTGGGAATTCAGGTGGGGGATTGGGGGATTGTTGCTATTTTTTCGTTGTCTTATCAGTTGGTTGAATATATAATCATTGGCTTAAGGCAGTGCATGATTGAAGCTTTTTCTGTAACTATTCACCAGGGTCCGTGGACTTTGCAAACAGGACGTAAAAACTCACTCCAAGGAAGCGTAAATCAAAACCTATACACGGGTTTGATAGCCAGGATATTTCCTATAAGATGCTTTGAATCAAATTCGGTGTGTTACGGTTTTGATCAACGCTTCCTACGTCGTTCAGACAGTTTACGCCCGGTTTGCAAAGCCCCCGGACCCTGGATATCAGCGGTGCGCATAGATTGACCAATTTTATCAGATGGTGAATAGTGACCTTTTTCTGAGAACCTCTGGCAGGCTGTGTGGTTGCATAGCGAGGAATCAGCCAGGGAATGAGAGTCCAGGTTCGAAAAATTGATAAAAAAGGCCGGAAGATGGTCAGGGTATTTATGAAAAATTGTGTATTTTCGTGCATCATCAGGATGCTTTGCAGGACAGGGTCAGGGGAATCAAAAGTTTTAGGGGCGTTATCAGCAGCAGGCATGCTCCTTGTGTTTTTGCTTTTTGCAGGGACTGCCTGGGCAGGGTCCGGGGCTGTGGACCTGCCGCGTTTTCCTTCCATAAGCCCGGACGGTTCCAGGATAGCTTTCAGTTCAGGCGGGGATCTCTGGCTGGCCGGTATCCAGGGTGGAGAAGCCAGACGTCTCACCCGCCACAGGCATGACGATCTGCATTCCAACTGGAGTCCGGACGGGGAGTCTCTGGTGTTTACTTCCATGCGCGACGGATACATGAATCTGTGGCGTATCCGGGAGGATGGTACTCAGGTAAGGCAGTTGACCCACAGCGACCGGTTCATGCGCAATCCGGACTGGTCCATGGATGAAGAGGGTCGGGAGGTGATTACCCTTTCCGGTCTGCTGGAGGCGGACGTGTACCGGGAGCACCGTCCCTACAGACTGCCCCCCGAAGGCGGGCAGCACGAGAGGCTGCACCAGGCCTTCGGCTCCGAACCCAGGCTTTCACCATGCGGCAGTAAAACCGTATTCACCAGGGGAGGATTTTATCACGACTGGAACAAGCGTCACTACCTGGGGCCCGATGCCATGAATATATGGGTGCATCACCGGGAGGAAGACAGGTTTGAGGCCATAACCACCCGGGATGGAGACGACGGAATGGCCCGCTGGGCAGATGAAGACACCTTGATATTCATGTCCGACCGGGACCTGGGTACGGTAAACCTGTTCAGGCTGGACCTGGGTGATGAAGAACCGGAACCTGTCAGGCTTACGGATTTCCAGGAGAGGGATGTTAAGCACTTTGATGTTTCCGCCGACGGCAGCACCGTGGTCCTGCAGGGCTGGGACCGCCTCTACTCCCTGGACCTGGAAGATGCCGA
>NZ_QYZY01000050.1:0-3144 GCF_003838035.1 Desulfonatronospira sp. MSAO_Bac3
AGTGTCGTGCATACGCAGAGCATACCCGGCCAGCATCTGCAGGACCTTTTCCATATCTATCTTTCCATCGGGCAGGGCTTTGCGGTACTGTTTCAACTCAACAAAATCATCTACAGATTCACAGAGATAGGCGCTTCCAGAGACAAACCCCCACCGTCTCACCTCCACCGCCCCCAGTGGCATGGGGGTGCCCAGGCCGTGCTTCAGCAGGTGGCAGGCGGCCAGGTAGGATTTTATGGCCTTGGATTTTTTCAGGGGACTGGCCAGATAATTCTGAATTCCGCGCCACCTGAACTGCTTGATTACCTGCCTGGGCCAGGGAAAATTATCGTCTGTAAGGAGGCTGGTCTGGACAATGAGGTTTGGATGTTCCTTGATCACCTGCGATTGTCCCGGCAAATCCAGGTCCGGCTCTTCAGCCAGCTTTTTCAGTATCGGAACCAGATCCGGGTGCCCCATTGCGTACAGGTTTTTCTCCCTGAGAATCTCAGGCCTGTATGGCAGGGCTGAAAACAGGGACTCATCAACTTTCATCCAGCACCAGGTCCACTTCCAGACGCTCAAGGCTGACGCTTTGCAGCACCACCTGCACCTTCTGGCCCAGGTAAAACCTTTTACCGGTGCGCCTACCCAGAAGATCCTGTTTTTCCTGCCTGAAGACGTAGTAATCATCGCTTAAAGAAGACAGCCTGACCATGCCCTCGGCCATGATGTCTGTAAGCTCCACCCAGAAGCCGAAATCGGTAATAGAGGCCACAATGCCGCTGAAGCTCTGCCCGGTCTTATCCTTTAGAGATATTATGGTGGCCCGCTTGAGGATTTCGCGCTCTGCATCCACGGCCTTTCTTTCCAGGGAGCTTAAGGATTCGCCTGTTTTCTTGAGGCTTTTCATCCTGGCCTTGAACTGCACATCCATGCCCAGTTCGCGCTTCAGGGCCCTGTGCACCACCAGGTCGGCATAGCGCCTGATGGGCGAGGTAAAATGGCAGTAACACCTGGAAGCCAGGCCGAAGTGACCTTCATTCACCGGGGAGTATTTGGCCTGCATCATGGATCTCAATACCAGGCGGTTCACCAGAAAATCCAGGTCGCTGTCTTTGGCTATCTCCAGCAGGGTCTGCAGGCTCTTGGGCTCGCGCTCTTTGGGCAGTCTTGGCCCAAGCTCCGTGGTGGCCAGAAGCTTAAACAGGGCGTCAAGTTTGTCTCTGTCCGCCGGGGGATGGATGCGGTACAGAAATAAAGCCTCTTTTTCCTCCAGAAACTCGGCCACTGCCTCGTTGGCCGCCAGCATGCACTCCTCGATTATCTGGTGAGCAAAATTTCTGCTCTTGGCGATTATTTCCAGGGTGCCCTCGCGCAGGTTCTGCAGAACCTCTGGCTCAGGCAGGTCGAACTCGATGCTGCCCCTTTTCTCCCGCCTGGCCAGCAGCTTTCTGGCCAGCTCATCAGCGGTTTCCAGGCCGGAAAGCACTGGGGCAATCTCCTCCCGGACCTTTTTGTCCTCTAAGTACAGGGCACTGTTTACCTGGGAATAGGTAAGCCTGTGGTGACTCTTTATCACCGCAGGGTAAAAGCTGGCCTTTTCCCGCACGCCTTGGCTGGAAAAATGCATCTGGGCGGTCATGACCAGGCGGGGCACGCCCGGGTTGAGGCTGCACAGGCCGTTGGAAAGATTTTCCGGAAACATGGGCTCCACGGACAGGGGAAAATAGTAGGAATTGCCCCGGTCCAGGGCCTCAACATCCATTCTGGAGCCGGGCTGTACGTAGTGTGACACGTCGGCGATGGCCACATAAAGTACGTAGCCGTCCCCTTTTTTTTCCACCAGCACGGCATCGTCAAAATCCTTGGCCTGGGCCCCGTCTATGGTCACAAAGGGCAGGTCTGTCAGATCCTTTCTTTTCTGCATGTCCTCAGGGGCTGGCTCTGAAGGAAGAGAGGCGGCCTCTTTAAGCACACCTTTGGGAAACTTGACCGGCACCTGGTGATTTTCCTTGACCACCTGCTCCTGTACAGCCAGGTCGTCTTCGGGTCCAAGCACATTTTGAATGTCGGCGGACCACAGCCTGGACTCCATCTGCTCCCCGGGCTCCACCAGGACCATGACCCCGGGGCCAAGCTCGCCCCCTTCATCTTCCAGGATAAAGGAAAAATCCAGCTTGGGATCAGCCGGCCTGGCCAGGTACATGCCCGCCTTCATCTTCTTTATCACCTTGGCCGGAAGCTGCTTGATGCCGCGCTCCACAATGCGCACCACCCGGCCCTCCTGGTTTTTGCCCCTGCCCCCGGGCAGAACAGAAACCAGCACCGTGTCCCCGTGCCAGGCCTCCCCGAAATTTTTGGGATGGATAAAAATATCCCTGCGCCGCTGGTCAAAGGGTACGGCAAAGCCCACTCCGGAGCGCTGCACTTCCAGCACGGCCTTGACCACGGGCAACTCATCCACAAGACAGTAAGTTTTCCTGGCCTTGAAGATACGCCCCTCTTTCTGCAGGTTGCGCAGAATATCCTTGAGCCTGCTGACCTCTTTTTTGTCCACCCCCAGGCCGTCGCGAATCTCGCGAATGCTCAGAGGCTTATTCATCGCCTTGAAGTGCTTGAGCACTTTTTTCTGATCCAGTTTCTTACTCATATGTTCCCTAAAAAATAACTATTAAGCACCTGCGGGAGAAAAGCCAGGGTCCGGAGGTTCGGCAAACTGGGTCCCGCACTTACTTTTTCTATGTCTGACCAATTATCAAATCAAGACTTGCCAAAAAGTAAGTGCGGGATCTGAGCGACATAGGAAGCGTTAATCAAAACCGTAAAACACCGAACCTGATTCAAAGTATGTTAGAGGAAATATCCTGGTTATCAAACCCGTGTATAGGTTTTGATTTACGCTTCCTTGGAGCGAGTTTTTACGTTTTGTTTGCCGAATTTCCGGACCACTGGAACTCATATCATTAAGGTGAACAGTTACCCTAAAAATTCAGGCCGTGCCTGTATTGATCCCCGCAGCAGGCATGCCTGACAACATCCAGAAGAGTTTCCTCCCCGTTTTCCGAAAACAATAACCCCGTCTGCAAAATCCAGAAATTCAGGCCGGCCTGAGGCCTTAGTTTAACAGCATCCTTGGCGGTGCACAATACGTCCTGCACCCCC
>NZ_QYZY01000051.1:0-1083 GCF_003838035.1 Desulfonatronospira sp. MSAO_Bac3
CAAAGATAAACTTGTCGTGACTGTCTGCCTTCTGCAGAAAATCCTTGATGGCTTCAATTTCACCCCTGCACTCAACGCCTATCTTAAGACTGGTTATATCCCCCTGTGTGCTGCGGGACATGACCCTCAGACTGCGGACATTGAGTCCTGCTTCATTAGCCAGGTCATCCACCAGGTTGTGGAACTGGGCTTCTGCCAGGGAAAGGGTTGAGGCCTGGATCAACCTGGAAGCGACATACTCATTTTCAAATTCTGAAACAACGGCATGCTCGGCCCTGTATTTGTCGGCATCGGCCAAAAGGCTGCCCTTACTGTTCAAACGGGTCATTTCCGCCTGGATATCATTTTGCAGTCCTTGCTGATAGCCGTCATAAATGCTCAGGCCGTAGCGCCCCATGCTAAGAATCAGCAGCACCAGCATAACCCCCAGAAGGGCCAGCCTGCTTCTGCTTTGCCCTGCCATGCTCTGTTTAAGATTGTCCAGTATCTGGTTGATATTCATTACTTCACCTTTGCCACAAGGGTAAATCTTTCCATGTTGCCCGATCTGCTGACCGATGACCTGAATTCAACCTCATGAAACCCTGGCGAATTCTCCACCGCCTCCAGAGCAGAGGTGGCTGACTCTGCTTCACCCTCGATGGTCACCTCGTGCCCTGACATTCTCAGTGATTGAACCCAGCCGGTTTCCGGTACAGCTTCTGTAAGTTCAGCCAGGATATTAACGGCCGAAGGATATTCGTTTTTCATTTCTGCCATGGTTTCCAGCCGGTTTATCATGCGCGCGCTTTCTTGTCTGAGAGTTGTCAGTTCTTCTGTTTCCTGACTCATCCCCTCTATCTGACGCTCTATCTTGGTCAAATGTCTGCTCTGCCCGGCAAGCTTGGAGATAGGCAGAACCATCAGACACACCAGAAAAAAGATTATGCCGCCGTACATGAGATACCCGGCAATCACCTGCTGCTTGATAAAGGAGCGGGGCAGAAGGTTGATCTCGTAGCCTCCTCCATTGCGGCCTGGAATGGCATTATTCTGCCGGCCGTTCCAGTCCAGACTTTCCGTGGACTCAGGACTGATGTCCAG
>NZ_QYZY01000052.1:0-2439 GCF_003838035.1 Desulfonatronospira sp. MSAO_Bac3
CAAGCTCATCCAGAATGAGCAGTTCAGGACTTACATATTTCTTGAGCTCTGTTTTGAGCTTGTGTGCAGCCTGTGCGGCCGAGAGGGTGTTTATGACATCTATGGTGGTGGCAAACAGCACAGAATGCTTTTCCAGGCATGCACTGTAACCCAGGGCTGTGGCTATGTGTGATTTGCCCAGGCCTACTCCTCCGAGGATTATTATGTTGGCCTTGTCCTTCATAAATCCAAGGCGAAAGAGGTTTTGGATGGCCGGGCGGTTGATCTTGGTCGGCCATGTCCAGTCGAAGTTCTCCATGGTTTTTATGCCTGGGAAACGGGCCATCCTGATACGGCGTTGGATGGAGCGATCATGCCTGGCATCTGCTTCTGCCTGGACCAGCCTGGCCAGATAGCCCAGATGATCCCAGTTCTGCCTGGCAGCCTTGTCAGCCGCCGGCCTGTACTGCTCTTTTATACAGGTTAGCTTGAGCAGCTGGAGATTTTCTTCCAGCCTGTGCACCTCACTTTGGTGTTTGTTGGTCATGGGTTTTTCTCCTTGGGTTTGTCGTAAATGCTTAGATCAGGGTCTTTGACTTCAATATCCAGCAGATCCTCTCGCCTGGTCAGATGCAGGGCTCCTGGTGCGGGCATGGTCCTGGCTCTTTGCTCCAGGATGTTGGCTACATACTCACAGGAGAAGGCACTGTAGGTGAATGCGTCGTCCATGGCCCTGGACACGGCTTCAGAGCCATAGATTTCGCTTAAGGCTACAATCTTCTGGACATGGTGTTTGATGTTCAAGTGCTTTTTCTCCAACTCAAAAAAGTAATCCTTTGCTCTTGGGGACAAAGCCAGGAACCGGGAAAACAATTGCTGATCCCTGGCTGCCCGGCGCTGGGCAATAAGCTCCTGGACATGATCGGGGTCTTCAATGTCCCTTTTTTTATCAAAGCTGCGGACATGCCTGGCCACAAGATTGTTGCCGTCATAGATGCATAAGCGATCAGGATAAGTCTTCAAGGTCAGGCGTTTGCCTGCGTACCTGGCTGGCACGGAATAGCGGTTGGACTCCAGGGTGATCCGGAACTGCGACGAGGCCCGGACCTGGGTTAAGACTCCGATATCATAGGTGTTAACAGGCAGGGGCAAAAGGTGCTCTCTTTCTTCTTCAAGCATGTCCACCGGCTTCTTGCCGGTCTGGGCATGGATACGCACATTGGCTGTTGCCCTGCACCAGTGGCGGGCGTAATGGTTGATGGCCCGGTAATCCGGCAGTTCAAGGCCGGCCAGCAAGTTCTTTTTGACATAACCTATGGCATTCTCCACCCGGCCTTTTTCATGGGGCTTTCTGACTCCGCAGGCACTGATCTCAAAACCCCAGTGCTTTGCAAAGTCAAGATATTTGGGATTTAGAACCGGTTTTTGGCCATAGGGGTGCTTGAGCACTGCACATTTCAGGTTGTCCACCATGATTTTTCTGGGGACCGCCCCGAATGCGTCAAAGGCGTTTTGATGACAGGCCAGGAAGTGCTCCATGCTTTGGGAGACAGTGAACTCAAGATACATCATCCTGCTGTAGCAAAGGACCATGACAAAGAAGCTGAGATTGCGCCTGCTGTCTCCCACCTGGATGGAGCCGTGATTTCCCCAGTCAACCTGGGCGCACTCTCCTGGGGCAAAGGCCAGACTTAAAAAGGCCCTGGACCTTTTGGGCCTGACTTTGCTTATGTATTCCTTGAGAATGGAGGAGCCTCCTGTATAGCCCTGCTCCTTGATGCTGCGCAAAACCTGGACGGCTGTGTAGGGGTGCTCCTCCAGCATCCTGACGATGGTATCCTTGAAGGGATCAAGCTTGCTTGGTCTTGTTACTGACTTTCTTTGATGAAACTGCTTTGCTTCGAGCCATTTGCCCACTGTACGCGGATCCAGCTGCAGTTCTTTTGCTATCTGGGCCGGGGTAAGTCCTTTTTGTTCATGGTAGTGCTTTATTCTGGCATAAAGCTCATAATCAATCATGTGTTACCCCCGGCAAGTTTTTTGAGAACGTCTGAGAAGTGCACAGGCCCGGCCTGTGCTGTCCTGGCCTGATTTACGGGTGGGACCTGGATGGATAGAACCTGATAAAGCGGTTTCTTCCAGGCAATGAGGTCAGCCTGGATCAGATTGAAGCGCGCCTGCTGCAAAGTGACTTCATCCATGCCCAGGCGCTGCATGACAATGGGGTCGGAGTAGTAGCTAAGCCCCTGCTGATCGCCCACGGTCACCAGGAACAGGTACAAGGCTGCTGCAGCATGGCTTAACCTCTCAATATGACCGTCACGAACCAGCCTGTGGTCCACCCAGCTGAACTGTCTGGGAACCTTGCGCAGTCTCTGGGGATGAATCGGATACTTTTGGTACATGAAATCCTCCTTTGGGGTTGTTGATGACGTCACAGCCCAGGGTGTACATCTGCCG
>NZ_QYZY01000003.1:0-3009 GCF_003838035.1 Desulfonatronospira sp. MSAO_Bac3
AGGGCATAATAGCTGATGTTGAATTTTTCAGAGCTCTCCTTGAGCAGGCCAAGCATGGTCAGGTAATCTCTATCATCTAGAAACAGCGGGTCTTTGCCGGCCGCACGCTGGGTGATATGTGATATCAACCCAGGTTCATCAAGCTTGTATCTTGCTCTGAATATCCGCTGTACATTTCCTGTTATGCCCGGCTCGAAATGGTCCATGCCTTGCCCCTTTTTGCACATTTCGCGTCAAGCCCGTTTTGAGAACTTAAAACAAATGGCTGCCTTATGCAATAGCTTTATTGCACATATCGAGCTTGACGCGAAATGTGCAAGTCTCTGCACTGAAGAAAAAAGGGCATAGAAAGAAGTTTTAAAAAACGCATGTCGTGAGATAAAGCCTGCAATTGAAAGTATCGGTTTCATCCTCGGGAATCCGTTTGGTAAACACCGATATCTTGTTTTTGAACTGGGAAAAGCATACAGGCATTTTAATGGCCATTTTTTGCACATTTCGCGTCAAGCGCTATATGTGCAAACAGGCTACGACGATGTTCAGGGCTTTGAGGGAATATACAGTCAGCAATTTGTAATCAATGGCAAGGCTTATGTTTATCAACAGATACGGTTTTGTTTTTTTGATGATTGTTGTGGTGATGGCAGTAAGCTTTCTGCAGCAGAAAGAGGCCGGGGCTTCTCTCAAGCCCGAGGAGATCCTGGTAGTGGCCAACAAGATCCAGACAGAGGAAGCAGGCCTGCAGGGCAGGGCATACTTTGACGCCAGATGGCCCATGCCTGATGAGCGTCCCCAGGGGGGCTACGGCCTGTATGATTACTCCCTGCACCAGGCTGCGCTGCATCTGCAGTCCAATGACATTATGCCGGTAACAGTTGAGGAGACCAGCGCGCTTTTTCAGCCCGGGGACTGCCCTGAAGCAGCCCTGTATGCGGGCTGGTACAGTCTGGCCAGGTATGTGCCGGCCTTTGAATGGCAGCCTGGTTCTGTGGGGTATCATATTGCCAGCCAGGAGTGCCAGAGCCTGAGAAGGGGAGAGTACTGGTGCAAGAGGATGCTGGAAGAAGGTGTAGCTGCCACTCTGGGGCCGGTGGGCGAGCCGTACGTGCAGGCCTTTCCCCCTCCGGAGATCTTTTTGCCCTGCTTACGGACGGGCGTCTTAGTCTGGCAGAAGTCTATTTTAATTCCATACCATCCTGGTCCTGGAAGATGGTCCTGGTGGGAGATCCGTTGTACCGGCCGTTCAAGAATTAGCTGCTGATGATTATTCAGGGCTACGGCTGAAATTTCTTGATTTCAAGGCCTTTCAGGGCCCTGTAATGTTTATCGTTACCAGTGAGGACAGGCTGTGCATGCACCTGTGCAGTAGCTGCAATCAGGGCATCTGCCAGCTGGACGGAGTGGCTGAGAAAGTGCTCCTCAACATAGAACATGGCTTTTATGGAGATTTCCTCGGAAATATACAGAATCTGAGTTTTCCATGCATGCAGGGCTTTGCGCAGAGTGGCCAGTTCTTGCTTGTTTCTCATGCCCTGGACCAGCTCCATGTAGGTCACCACAGAGATGTAGAAGTATTCCGACTCCTCGATGATTCGAAATGCATTCTGGTTACCCTTAAGATACCAGATCAGGACGTCTGTATCCAAGATCATGCGAATCTTCCCTGGCGTAATCTTCGAATGTAGCCATCCACATCTGCAACAGATTCGTTATCCTGCCACATTCCGAACAATTTTTCCTTGTACTCATCGTCCTTGGCTGCCTGGTAAGGGACAAGTCTGGCGCAGGGTTTGCCGCGGTAGGTGATAATCACTTCTTCCCCTCTGCTGACTGTGTCCAGGATTTCCCTGGAGAAAAACCTTAAGTCCTTGGCCGTTGTTTTCATGGTGCCTCCGGGACATAGTTTATACTTTTTTATGTAAACTCTGTCTGGAGCAAGGTCAAGTTGTATTCTTTGGTGATTTCGACCTTGTGTCTTGCATATTGTTTTTGAAAGGGCCTTAATATTCATATCCCCCGAAGCGATTTAACCGGGATGCTCTTCAGGTACTTCAGGGTGCATGTCTTGACGATTGCATAAAATCGGATTATTTTCAGAATTATTGTTCTGTAAAAGAGGGTATAATTATGAGACAAGATGAATACATCTCTGCTACCAACCTGTCCAAGAAAACATCCGCAACCCTGGACGCTTTTGACAGAGGTGAGATGGAAAAGATGATAGTCCTGAAAAACAACTCTCCCAAGGCGGTGCTTTTGTCCATGGAAGCTTTCCAGGCCATGCAGGAGGAGCTTGAAGATTTGCGGATGGCCTCTCTTGCCCTGGTCCGGCAGGAAACTTTTGACCCGAAAAAAGCTCTGTCCCATGAACAGATCATGGAGAGATTTTCCAGGTGACCTGGACTGTAATTTACCACCAGGATGTTGAAGAGGACCTGTTAAGTCTTGGTCCAGCTATGGCCGGTCGGGTCGTCAGAGCCATAGATTCCAAGCTGACCCGTGCTCCTCTGGATTTTGGCCTCCCTCTGTCCGGAAATCTGACTGATTTCAGAAAACTCAGTGTTGGGGACTGCAGGGTTGTGTCCAGGGTTTTCCAGGAACAGGTTTATGTTCTGGCTGTAGGTCCAAGAAGGGATAAAGAGATATACAGGATGGCCGGAACAAGGAAGAGAGAGTAGATATTTCTGTTAGCTGATTCTCTGTCTGAAGAATAAGAAATATCCACCATGAAGAGCATCCCGGTGAAATTCAGCAAATCTGGACTGCTGCATTATTTCATTGGACAGGTGAAGGGCCATGAAGGGAAGAGGCCATCTCTTTCCCGGTCTTAAGCGAATTCTGGACCAGTTCAGATTACTTACCATGCCGCCAACTGGCATCACTTTGACTGTAACCATTCAGGGGGTGCCGAAATCGGCCTGGGGACAGTCCCCGCGACACATTGCCTTCACAATCACCAATATTACAAGCGCAAAATTCCGTGATCCTGCACAGACCTACACAGCGAGG
>NZ_QYZY01000053.1:0-30991 GCF_003838035.1 Desulfonatronospira sp. MSAO_Bac3
AGGCGGCGGGATTCAAGACCGGCCGGGATGTATTCCTGGTATATTCTCCGGAGCGAGAAGACCCGGGCAATCCGGCTTTCAATACCAGGAGCATTCCCAAGGTCTGCGGGGGCGTAACCCCTGAGTGCCTGGAGGTGGCAATGGCCCTGTACGGCCGGGTCATTGACCAGTTGGTGCCGGTTTCTTCCACCAGGGCCGCAGAAGCGGTCAAGCTCATGGAGAATATTTTCAGGAGCGTGAATATTGCCCTGGTGAACGAGATGAAAACAGCCTTCATGAAAATGGACATAGATATATTCGAAGTGATCCGGGCAGCTTCCACCAAGCCATTCGGGTATATGCCCTTTTATCCGGGACCGGGCCTGGGAGGGCACTGCATCCCCATTGATCCATTCTATCTCACATGGAAGGCCAGGGAATATGATGTAGCCACGCGTTTTATCGAACTGGCAGGAGAGGTGAACACTTCCATGCCGTATTACGTTGTGCAGCGGGCCATGGAGGTGTTAAACGATTTCGGCAGGGCCCTGAAGCAGGCCAGAATACTTCTGCTGGGGCTGGCCTACAAGCCGGACGTGGATGACGACCGGGAATCCCCTACTTACAAGATAATGCATCTGCTGGAGCAAAAAGGAGCGGATGTTTCTTACAACGATCCGTATGTACCGGTAATCAAGCCTTCCAGAGAGTATGCCCATTATGCAGGGCGCAGGTCAGAGCAGGTTTCCGGGGAATATGACCTGGTTATTCTGTGCACCGCGCATAAAGAGTACCAGAATCTGGACCCTGCAGATCTGGGAGTTCCGGTTCTTGACACCAGGGGCTTTTTTGCTGATTTGACAGGCAGGGTCTTTAGAGCCTGAAACTTTTAACCGGAGGAGGAAATGGAAACGTCGGATGATGAGATAAAAGCTCCAAAAATTCGTATCAGGGAGATGGGCATTGATGACCTGGCCCCTGTATATCATATCGGAGAGGAGGTTTTTACGGCTGAGTTTTCAACCAGCCTTTACCGTACATGGGACGAATACGAGATAATAAACCTGTACAGTTCTGACAACGAGTTGTGCCTTGTGGCCGAACTCGATGATCATATCGTCGGCTTTGCCCTGGCCACGACTGTGGAAAAGCCCAGATCGGCCTGGAAGTACGGCTACCTGACCTGGCTGGGGGTGCGCAAGAACCTGCAGCATGCAGGGGTTGGCAACCGCCTGTTCAAGGAGGTAGTCAGGCGCATGGAGCAGATGGGCGTGCGCATGGTCATAGTGGATACAGCCGGGGACAATGTTTCCGCCATCCGTTTTTTTCAGAAACAGGGCTTTGACGACATGAAAGAGCACGTTTTTTTGAGCATGAACCTGAGCCGCAAGTCCAAGGCCAAGGGTGGCAAGAAAAAAAGGCCCAAGAGTGGCAGGAAGTCTATAGTCCAGAAAAAGAAAACCCCCAAGAGAACTGGTTATGCATGATAGAATTGAAAAGGCTGTAAGGGAGATCGATCCCCAGCGGCTTTTGTCGTTGCTGGTGGATATGATTGATATATATTCTCCATCGGGCAAGGAGAAGGATGTCCAGGTCTATATCGAGGACTGGCTTAAAAAAGAAGGTTTTGAGGTGACCCGCCAGGAAGTGGAAGAGGACCGCTTTAATCTGCTTCTTACCATGGGGCAAAAGGATCCGCAGGTGTATCTGGTGGGGCACGTGGATACCGTGGCGGACTGGGATTTTGACGAGGAGGGGCCTTATGAGCAGGGCGGCATCATAAGAGGTCTTGGCAGCGCGGACATGAAGGGCGGTTGTGCAGCCATGGTGGAAACCTGGATGGCCCTGGCCAGCGCTTTTGAACCCGCAGAGCGCCCTCCGGTGGGACTTGCCCTTGTTGTGGGTGAAGAGGAAAGCGGCGACGGCAGTGAGGTTTTCCTTGAGAATAGACGCCCTCCCTGGGTAATCATTGGCGAGCCCACCAGTCTGGCAGCCTGTTATTCCCATTACGGTTACCTGGAGGCCTGCCTGGAGACCACCGGCCGCAAGAGTCATTCATCTCTGCCGGAGCTGGGCCATAACGCAGTGGAGTCCATGCTCAAGATCCTTCTGCATCTGGGCAGGCACGAGCTCTTCCAGCAGGGAAGTTCGGACCTGGTATATTCCATCCGGGAGATGAGTTCGTCCAGGGCGGGTTTTGTAGTGCCGGACAGGTGCGAGACCTGGATTGATCTGCATCTGCAGCCGGGGATGGACCTGAAGAAGCTAAAGAGCCTCATCCGGCAGAGGGCCATGGAGGCCCATGATTTCATAGCCGATTTGAACCTGGAAGTGGGGTTCGAGTCGTCATATCCCGGTTACGACCTGGGCAGCGACCATTATATGGCCGGACAACTGCGCTTTGTGTACGATTACCTGGGTATTCCCTACTATGAGAATATCTTCCGCTCCCAGTCCGACGGCAACCTTTTCTACGAGGCCGGATCCAGGCCTGTGATCCTTGGCCCGGGTTCGCTGGAGACCGCTCATACCCCGGATGAGCATACCAGCCTGGCCGAGGTGACCAGCGCCGCCAGAATATATACTGCGATATGTGCAAGCCTGGATTATGATTCCAGTAGCAACACTTAAAAATATGCCGCTGGACCAGTGTGTCCCTGCAGGACCCAGCTGTATCTATGCGGCAGCAGGACCAAGATTTTTCTGAGTGCCTTTTCCGACAGTTATTCAGCACTCCCTTATTAATAGATACTTAAATCATAGTGAAAAAAATTTCTGGACAACTTTTGAGGTTTATTATAACCAGATACCTACTCTCAGGGTATGAATTGAATTTTCAGACCAATTAAAAAAGGGGTGCTGTTATGAAGCTATCCACAACCATCCGTTATGGTACGAGGCTTATGCTGGACATGGCCGAGCACAATGAGACCGGTCCCATCCGCATCAAGACCATAGCCCAGAGGCAGGGGATTTCAGAGAAGTACCTGGAGAAGATTGTACGTCTGTTGCGCAAGGCCGGCCTTGTGGATGGCTTGAGGGGGCCTGGAGGAGGTTACGTCCTGGCGGTGCCGCCGGAGAAAATCACCATGGGTGCCATACTGGAAGCTGTGCAGGGCAGGATTGAATTGTGCCCCTGCCTGGGGGAGCCGGAGCATTGTGAAAAGCATATGTACTGCAAAACCAGGATGGTCTGGAACGACATCAACGCAGCTGTTTCTTCAAGACTGCACAGTACCACCCTGGCGGATCTGCGGGATTCCACCTGTCCAGTGGATACAAAAGAAGTTCACTGACCCCCCTGCGGCCTGCGGGGATGGTTTAGAGCGCTGACTGCACCAGGAAAAAAACCGGCCTTGAGCCCGGGGTTGCAAGACTATAGGGTGGGCTCCTGGATCTACAACAATGCAGGCATCCTTTGAAGCGCTGAAAAGATACGCACGCAGATTGCTGCGCAGGAGGGATTATGAGTTGCCGGGATTTCGAAAATCTGCCCAGGTTCGATCAGCAGGAAGCCCTGGAGAGATGTATGGACAGCCTGGACTTTCTGCAAGAGCTTGCAGATGTCTTTGTATCGGAAAGTCTTCCCATGTATCTGCCCCGGATACAGGAGGGAGTGGACAACAGGGATTTCGATAAGGTCGCCGGCAATGCCCACGGCCTCAAGGGAGGCTGTTCCTCAATAGGCCTGACAAGGCTTAGAGAAATGTCTTACTGCCTGGAAAAAGCAGGCAAAGACAAAGACCTGCAGACCATGGAAAGGGTTGTGGCGGAATTGACCCAGGAAGCGCAAAAGGTAGAACAATTGATAACCAGCAGGGAACTGTGGAGATAAAAAAGGAGGTGCATTTAATGCAATACAGACAGGCCGGTGAGAAATGGTTCATCCGCATTGACAGGGGAGAGGAAGTGCTGGAGGTTCTGGCCTCTTTTTGCAGGGAGCAAGGCATAACCCTGGGCTCTATAAGCGGTATCGGGGCGGCCGGGGAGATCAAGCTGGGACTTTTTGAAACCGCAAGCAAGACTTACCAGTCCACCGAACTCAAGGGCGACTTTGAAATCACCGCCCTGGCCGGCAATGTCACCACCAAGGAGGGCCAGGTCTACCTGCACGTGCACGCCACGGTGTCGGACAAGGAATGCCGGGCTTTCGGGGGGCACCTGAACCGGGCCCTTATAAGCGGTACCTGCGAGGTGGTCATTGATCAGGCCCAGGGCAGCATTGAGAGGCGTTTTGACGATGATGTGGGCCTGAACCTCATGAAATTCGACTAAGCGCAAAGATCCATGAGCAAGGACTCTTTCGGGAGCCTTTTCCGGGTGACAACTTACGGCGAGTCTCACGGCCCCGGACTGGGAGGGATTATCCAGGGTTGTCCCCCGGGAATTGCTCTTAGTGAGGACATTATCCAGAGGGAGCTGGACAAAAGAAAGCCCGGGCAGGGAGCAGCCTCCACCAGAAGAAAGGAGGCGGACCTGGTCCAGATCCTCTCAGGGGTTTTTGAGGGCCGCACCACCGGCACCGCCATTGGTTTTCATATTGCCAACCAGGACCAGCGCTCCCGTGATTATTCAGGCATCAAGGATATTTATCGTCCCGGGCACGGTGACATCACCTACGAGGCCAAGTACGGGATCAGGGATTACCGTGGCGGTGGCAGGTCCTCGGGAAGAGAGACTGTATCCCGGGTGGCCGCCGGGGCCGTGGCCCAGGAGTTTCTAAGGACCCTGGGTATCCGGGTCCTGGCATACACTGCGGAACTCGGAGGCATACCGGCCCGGGTGCAGGACATGGCTGGTGCCCAAAAGCGGCCCTTTTTCTCTCCGGATCCGGAGGTGGTCTCTATCTGGGAAGAACTGGTCCAGGAGGTCAAATCCCAGGGGGACAGCCTGGGAGGCATTGTGGAGATCCGGGCTGAAAATGTCCCTGCCGGACTTGGAGAACCGGTATTCGACAAGCTGGATGCCAGGCTGGCCTACGCCCTCATGGGAGTGGGGGCGGTCAAGGGTGTGGAGATTGGGGCCGGCTTTGCCGCATCCAGGATGCGCGGCAGTGAAAACAATGACCAGATGGGACCTGATGGATTTTTGTCTAACCATGCCGGCGGAGTGCTGGCAGGCATAACTTCCGGCCAGCCCTTAGTGGTTCGGGCAGGGGTAAAGCCCATTCCATCCATAGCCATAACCCAGAAAACCATGACCAGACAGGGTACTCAGACCCGGGTAAATATCGGCGGACGCCATGATATAAGCGCCATCCCGCGCATTGTGCCGGTGCTCAAGTCCATGGTTATGCTGGTGCTGGCGGATATGGTGCTTTTGCAGAGGGCTGTAAAGACGACAGAGAATAGATGATAAGAAACTACCTCAATAACTAACCCAGACAGCAAACGGAGTTTATCAGTGCGCAAGACTGCATATTTTATCGAGGGAGACGGTATAGGACCCGAAGTGTGGCAGGCAACCAGGCCGGTACTGGACAAGGCCCTGGATAAGGCTTACAGCGGCCAGCACAGCCTGGAATGGGTGGAGCTTCTGGCCGGGGAAAAAGCCTATAAAGAGACAGGAGAGTATCTGCCCGCCAGAACCCTGGATACCCTAAGGGAAGCTGAACTGGCCATTAAGGGCCCCCTGGCCACCCCTGTGGGCGGGGGTTTTCGCAGCCTCAACGTCACCCTGCGCCAGGTTCTGGACCTGTATGCCTGTATCAGGCCGGTGAGGTACTTCCAGGGTATAATGTCTCCTCTCAAAAGACCTGAACTGGTGGATATGGTGGTCTTCAGGGAGAATACCGAAGACGTCTACGCCGGCATCGAGTGGGCTGCAGGCAGCCCGGAAGCGGAAAAAGTGGCCTCTTTCCTGCGCGATGAAATGAAGGCGGATATAGCGCCCGGGTCCGGCATAGGCATCAAGCCCATTTCCGAGAAGGGCAGCAAGCGCTTGGTGCGCAAGGCCATAGATTATGCCCTGTACAAGAAAAGGCCCAGCGTGACCTTAGTGCACAAGGGCAATATCATGAAGTACACCGAAGGAGCCTTCAGGGCCTGGGGCTATGAACTGGCCCGGGAGGAGTACGCCGACAGGACCATCACCGAGGACGAGGCAGGTCAGGGCAAAACCGGGCTGGTCATAAAGGACCGCATAGCCGATGCCATGTTTCAGCAGGTGCTCCTGAAGCCGGAACTATACAGCGTAATAGCCACCACCAACTTGAACGGGGACTATCTATCAGATGCCCTGGCCGCTCAGGTAGGCGGACTGGGCCTGGCCCCCGGGGTGAACATGAGTGACAGGCTGGCCTTTTTCGAGGCCACCCACGGCACTGTGCCCTCCTATGCCGGCAAGGACGTGGTCAACCCGGGCAGCCTGATCCTCAGCGGGGCCATGCTCCTGGAGCATGCCGGCTGGGAAAAGGCCTCGGATCTTATCCACGCCTCCATTGAAAAGGTGGTCTCCAGCAAGAGGGTTACCCAGGACCTGGCCCGACAGATCCCGGACGCCGTGACCGTGGGCTGCAAAGAGTTCGGGGAGCTCATAGGCGAGAATCTGTAGGGTGGTATGTCGGACCTGTCAGACTGGTCAGACTGGTCAGACAGGTCAGAGAGCTCCGACAGGTCCGACATCCCGGACTCAGGTGTATCTCTTGGGATTGATGCGGTATTTTTTGACTTTGTAGTTGATGATGCGGTAGCTGACCTTCAGGTCCCGGGCGGCCTGGAGCATGTTGCCCCGGGCCTTTTTCAGGGCGTCTATAATGAGTTCCTGTTCGAAGCGGGCCACTGTCTCCACAAATGGTAGCTCGGTGTCGGTGGCGGTGCTTTCGGCGGTCTGCAAGGTGGGGGGCAGGTGATAGGTACGGATGACCTCCTCGGAGCACATAAGTACCGCCCTTTCCATGCAGTTGCGCAGTTCGCGCACGTTGCCCGGCCAGTGATACTGAATGAGCAGGTCTATGGCCGGGGTGGAAATGCGCTTGATGTTTTTTTCGTATTCTCTGCTGAAGGTCTGCAGGAAGTGCTCGGCCAGGGGCAGAATATCTTCCCTGCGCTCCCTCAAGGGGGGGATGAAAATGGGAAAGACATTGATGCGGTAGTACAGGTCCTCCCTGAAGGCACCCTCTTCGATGCGGTTTTCTAAGGGCTGATGGGTGGCGCAGACGATACGCACATTGACCCGGGTGGTCTTTTCTCCTCCCAGCCGCTGAATCTCCCCGGCCTGGATGGCCCGTAACAGCTTGGCCTGTGCTTCGGCGCTTAACTCTCCTATTTCGTCCAGAAAAAGGGTGCCGAGGTGAGCCAGCTCAAAGCGTCCCTTTTTCTGACCTACCGCCCCGGTAAAGGCCCCCCGTTCATATCCGAAAAGCTCACTTTCCAGTAGCTCCCCGGGCAGGGAGGCGCAGTTGAGCTTGATGAAGGGCTTGTCCTTTCTGGGGCTCATTCTGTGAATGGCCTCGGCCAGAAGTTCCTTGCCCGTGCCTGATTCCCCCCGGATAAGTACCGTGGCCCGGCTGGGGGCCACCTGCATGACCTGGTTCATGATCATGTTCATGACTTTGGAGGTGGAAATGAGCTGACTCTCGGACATGCTCTGCCTGGCTGTGTTGATCTCTGCTGTGGTGAACTGGGGCAGCTCTTTCTGCCGGCTGACCTCTTCCTGCAGAAAAGAGGTCTGTCTGGCAATAAACATGCCCAGCACCTGCAGAAACCGGCAGTTGGTCTCCAGTTCCGGCAGATCCCGCAGGTCCATCTCGGCGTTTAAGACTCCCAGAATCTCTGTCTCGTTTTCCTGGCTGTGGCGTTTAATGGGCACCGAGATAAAAGACATGCTGGCCAGTTCTTCCGGGGTGCGGTCAAAGGCCAGGTTCAGGAAGTTGGGGTCGTCCTTCATCAGGGGAACGATAATAGGGGACTGTTCCTTGACCACCTGGCCGATGATTCCCTGTCCCGGGGTGTAGGAATACTTGGGGGTCTTGGTGAACCCGATATACAGGCTGAATTCGATGCTCTGGGTCTTGGGATCGAATATGGCCAGAGAAATACGCCTGTAGCCCATTTCATCCGCTGTGGCCTGAAGCAGTTTCTCTAAGCCTTCGCGCAGCGGTCCCTGCCAGCCGTGGTGCATGAGCAGGTTTTCCAGGGCAACCAGGTAATTATTTTCTTTCATAAGCGTTACGGTTAATTTGCCGAAGAGATAAACTCAGCGCCCAGCCTGGCGGCCTTGAGGTTTGCATCCACCAGTTTTGGAGGAAGTCTTTTCTGGATACCCTTCAAAAAGACGTCCAAGTCCAGCTCAAAAAATCCGCCTGCAAAAAAGGCCCCCAGAAGTACCGTGTTGGCGGTCTGAACATTGCCTGCCTGGCCGGCCAGTTCGGTACAGGGGACAAAGTATGATTTTCCGGCGCATCCGGCGACATTTTCCCGGATGTAGTCAATATCCGGATATTGTTCCTTTCCCATGGAAACGGACAAAGGCGGGATGGGGGTATCGCTGCTTAGGGCCAGCCCGCCGGGCCGCAGAAAGGGCAGAGCCCGCAGAGTCTCCAGGGGCTCGAACCCAAGAAGGATGTCCGCCTCTGCATGAGATATTTTGGGGCTCATATAACCGCCCACCAGCACAAAGGAGTGCACTACACCGCCTCTCTGGGCCATGCCGTGGATTTCACCGGCGGTTACTTCCATACCGTTTTCCAGGGCGGTTTCCGCCAGGAGCCTGGTGGCTGTCAGGGTGCCCTGGCCGCCTACACCGGAAAAAAAGATGCGTAAGGGTTTCATGGTTTAACTCCTGCTCTCGGGTTTGATACTGCTGCTGAGCTGGACACAGACCATGCAGCCGGCACAGTGTACAGGACTTATGCGGACCTCTTCTCCTTCCAGGTAAAAGGCGGGGCAGGCCAGGGTGTGCAGGCATTCAAGGCTGGATTCGTCGGATACAGCCACCTTTGCCTTCTGGGTCCTTTTCTGTCCCAGTACCCTGCGGGCGTACAGGGGGCAGGGCTCTTCAGCAATGAGCACCCGGACACCCGGGGCGTCCTTCATCTCGTTTAAGGCCTGGTCCAGGGCTTTCTGGTTCAGGGCCTTGACCTTTTTCACCTGTTCCACTCCGCAGGCCTTGACTAATGGTTCAATGTCCAGGTGTCCGGGCTTTTTGTTGTACAGGGACTGGTCCACTCCCGGATGGGGCTGGTGCCCGGTCATGGCCGTGGTCCTGTTGTCCAGGATAACCAGCAGAAGATCGTGCTGGTTGTAGACCGCGTTGGCCAGGCCGGTAATTCCGGAATGAAAGAAGGTGGAGTCGCCGATGAAGGCCACCACCGGATTTTTTACGGCCCTGGACATGCCGCATCCAGAGGATACCGACGAGCCCATGCACAAAAGAAAATCCGCGGCCTTCAGGGGCGGGAGCATGCCCAGAGTATAACAGCCGATATCCGAGGAGTATACAGCGTCATCACCGAAAATTTTGCGCACCCGGACATATACCGAGCGGTGCGAGCAGCCGGCGCACAGATTGGGCGGCCGGGCGGGCAGTTTTTCCTGCTCAATGCTGCATATTTGCTGGTCCGGCACATCGCGCCCCAGGAAGCGGTGCAGGGCGGCAGTGACCCCGGAGGTGGAGTATTCATCAAACAGGGGCAGATCCTGGTCCTTGCCCTGAACATGGGTGCTCAGTCCGCGTTTCTGGCAGACCAGCCGGACCTCGTTTTCCAGGATGGGTTCCAGTTCTTCCAGGACCAGGACCCTGTCCACGCTTTGCACAAAATCCGCAACCAGGTCCTGCGGGAAAGGATATCCCAGACCCAGTTCCAGGACTTTTACCTTCAGGTCCGGGTAAAGCTTTAGTACGTCCGAGAGATAGGCCCTGCTGACCCCGGAAACTATGACCCCGTCATTGCCCTGGCCGTAAACACGGTTCCAGGGGGAGGAATTTATCTCCGGGCGTATTTTTTCCAGGTTGGTTAGAAGGGCCTTGTGCCTGGCCCTGCCCACTGCCGGGACCGATACGAAACGCTGGGGGTTCTTGACGAACTCTCCGCTGATTTTTGCCGGCGGAAGTTCTCCGAAGGTCACGGGACCGCGCATGTGGTTGATCCTGGTGGTGGTGCGCAGCATGATGGGCTGCTGCCATCTAACTGAAAGCTCAAAGGCCTCCCGGGTCATGTCCTTGCATTCCTGGGCAGTGGCCGGCTCAAAGCAGGGCAGACCGGCCAGGCGCACATAATAGCGGTTGTCCTGTTCGTTCTGGCTGGAATGACACCCTGGATCATCGGCGCACAGGATGACTAAGCCCCCTGGAGTGCCGATGTAGGCCAGGGTCATCAAGGGGTCTGCAGCAACGTTGACGCCTACATGCTTCATGGTCACCAGGGTGGGGACGCCGCCCAGGGCAGCACCTCCGGCGACCTCCATGGCCACTTTCTCGTTGATGGAGTACTCAAAGTAATAATCTCCTCTGTCTGAAAGGCGGAAAAAGGTGTCCGGAACTTCCGAGGAAGGGGTGCCCGGGTAGCAGGAAATAAATCCCACTCCGGCTTCTAATGCACCGCGGACGATGGCCTCGTTGCCCAGGAGCAACTCCCTGGCCCCGGATTTTGGATCTAAAAGATTCATCAGTCTTAGCTCCCTTGTTGTTCTGTCTTTTTACGCAAGCTGTCTATCTTGTAGCGGATAAATCCATCATCTGCTCCGTGGGCCAGCTCTTTAAGGCTCTGGTATGACTCCAGGGCCTGCTGATAATCCCCTGCCTGTTCAGCCACAAAGGCCTTCTGGGTGTGGTACTGGTTTATAAACTCCCTGGGAAACTCGTCCCCGGCCTCCTGCAGGATCTCCAGAGCCCTGGCATAGTCCTGCATGAGTTCATAAGCCTTGGCCCGGCCCAGAAGGGCCAGGGGCTGAAGGGAATCGTCCTTTTTCTCCAGGCGGCTGAAGGCATCGGCGGCCTCCTGGTATTTGCCCGTGTCCATGTAGATACGGGTAAGCTCGAATAGAGCCCCCCCCTGCATGGCACCGGGTGCGTCCTCCAGAAATTTCTCCAGGGCCTGTATTCTTTCCTCCTGGTCCTGCATGGCCAGTATTTCATTCATTTCTTCCTGGGCCTGTTGCTGGGCCCTCTCGGTAAAAAAGGTGTACCCGGAATAGGAGGCCGCACCTATTACCACGGCCACAACCACCGTGAGGATCATTTTCTGGTATTCCTGGATCTTTTGCAGCAGGGGATGGGCGGTTTCGTCCGCCTCGCTCATGAGCCTGTCCAGAAATCCCTTCCTGTTGCCGGGATCTGTCATATGGCCTCCGTTGCTTCTGCGTCTTTTCTGTTGTCAGCTGTCACACTTTCAAGCATGGAACTGATGATCAGGGCCGCCGGACTCTGGGGGTGGGTCTTGACGTAAATATAGCCTTCGTCTCCGGAACGAACTATTTCCGGGTCTATGGGGATGCGTCCCAGGAAGGGGACATTCATTTCCCGGGCCAGGCTCTCGCCTCCCCCTGAGGTGAAGATATCCAGGTGTTCGTTGCAGCTGTGGCATACGTATCCGCTCATGTTTTCCACTATGCCGGCAACAGGAGTATCCATGTCCCGGCAGAAGCTTACTGAGCGGCGAACGTCGTCCACGGCCACCGCCTGGGGGGTGGTGACGATGACCGCCCCGGTTCCTTCTCCCAGAAGCTGCAGAACGGTCATGGGCTCGTCCCCGGTTCCGGGAGGGCAGTCCACTACGAGATAGTCCAGCTCACCCCAGGCCACGTCCTGCAGAAACTGCCGGATAAGGCCCATCTTGACCGGACCGCGCCAGATGACCGCATCCTGGTTGCTGGGCAGTAAAAAGCCCAGGGACATGACCCACAGGTTCCTGCTCCAGGGGACGGGTTCCATGAAATCCTTGTCCATGTGGGGCTTCTCCCCGGTGAGGCTTAACAGCCTGGGGATGCTCGGTCCGTGTACATCCAGGTCCAGAAGACCCACCCGGTAGCCCTGCAGGCTAAGCCCCACGGCCATATTGGCGGCTACTGTACTTTTGCCCACGCCGCCCTTGCCGCTCATGACCACCAGTTTTTTACTGATCCTGTCCATGCGGCTGCGCAGTTTGGCATCTTTGTCCTGTTTTTCTTTCTGCTTATCTTGAGCGCCGGGACATGTGGGCGCCATTTTCAGGTCCTTCATATTATCCTCCGTGGAATGCCCCTTTTGGGGCGGATATTTTTATGGGTTTTAGTTGCCCTTTTTTTTCCTGTGCACCTCTTTTCTAAGCCATTCGTGCCAGGGCTCAAGTCCTTCCCCGGTTCTGGCCGAGAGGGAGAAAATTTCTATGTTTTTATTTATGTTTCTGGCAAACCCCGAAGCCTTGTCCATGTCAAAATCCACGTAAGGCAGCAGGTCGGTCTTGTTTAGAAGCAGCACCCTGGATTCGGCGAAGATGAGGGGATACTTTTCCGGTTTGTCATCGCCTTCCACCACGCTAAGGATGGTCACCTTGAAATCCTCGCCCACGGAAAATTCAGCCGGGCAGACCAGGTTGCCCACGTTTTCCACAAACAGGATGTCGGTCTGGTCCAGGTCCATTTTACCTGCGGCCTCCTGGACCATGGAACTGTCTAAGTGGCAGCCGCCCTCGGTGTTGATCTGCAGCACCTGGGCCCCGGTGGCGGCTATTCTTTCGGCATCGTTGCTGGTCTGAAGATCACCCTCTATAACCGCCATGCTGAACTCGTCTCTTAACTGGTCCAGGGTCTTTTCCAGCAGGGAGGTCTTGCCGGCACCGGGTGAACTCATGAGATTGATGACCAGGATGCCCTTTTGCCTGAACATTTCCCGCAGCTGGTCTGAAATGCGGTCGTTGGCCTCCAGTATATTGCGCAGTACTTTTATCTGCATTTATTTTCCCCGGTTTTGATTATTCAACTTCCATTTCCTCAACCAGAAGCTCCTTTCCGGAGATGACTTCATGCCCGAATTCGGCTCCGCAGCTGGTGCAGGTCATGATAAGCATATCCCGGTCCTGAGGAGAAAACTCGGCTGCGCATTCCCGGCAGCGGACTTTCAGGGGCACTTCCCTGGTTTCCAGGACAGCTCCCTCCAGAGGAGTCTGGCTGGTCAGGGCCTGAAAGGCGGTCTGCAGGGCCTCGGGAACAATGGCCGAGATGCGTCCGTAGGATATTTTTACCCGCAAAAGCCTGCGGGCGTCGTTTTGAGCCATTTCCTGCTCCACTATGCGGATCAGGTTCTGGGCTATGGACATTTCGTGCATGGAGGTATTAATCTTGTTATAAGGCTAAAAATTCAAACTGTAAGACCTGATAAACTCCCGGATTCTTTTCTGGGATTCGGCCATGCGGGTTTTAAGGGACTGCTGGTAACTGTCCATATCAATGCCGGTCCTGGCCAGGCCGCTCTGCACGGCCGCCCTGGCCACTGCCGGGGCTTCCCATTCAACTATCCTGGGGTCCAGGGGTTTGGGGATCACGTAATCCGGGCCGAAGCTCATTTCGCCTACCCCGTAGGCCTCAAGTATTTCCTCCGGAACCGGCTCCTTGGCCAGGGCGGCCAGAGAGCGGGCCGCAGCCAGTTTCATGTCCTCGTTAATACCTCTGGCGCGCACGTCCAGGGCTCCCCGGAAAATAAACGGAAACCCGGATACATTGTTGACCTGGTTGGGAAAGTCGGAGCGCCCCGTGCCCATGATACACTCCGGGTCCGCCGCCTTGGCTTCGTGATAGGAAATCTCGGGATCAGGGTTGGCCATGGCGAAAATTATGGCCGGTCTTGCCATGGAGCGGACCATGTCCCGGTTAAGCAGGTCCTTGACCGACAGCCCGATAAACACGTCGGCCCCTCTCAGTGTGTCCTGGATGCCTCCATGGTCTTTTGCCTGGGCAAACTGTTTTTTGTAGGGGTTGAGGTCGCTTCGACCCTGGTGAATGAGTCCGCGGGTATCGTACATGAATATGTTTTCCGCGGGAAGGCCCATGCTGACGTAAAAGCGGCAGCAGGAAATGGCCGCAGCTCCCGCCCCGGAGACCACCATTTTTATGTCCTGGATGTTTTTGCCGGTGATTTCCAGGGCGTTTAAAAGACCGGCCCCGGAGATAATGGCCGTGCCGTGCTGATCGTCGTGAAAAACAGGGATGTCCATCTCCCGGATGAGAGTCTCCTCTATCTCGAAGCATTCCGGGGCCTTGATGTCTTCGAGGTTGATGCCCCCGAAGGTGGGCTCCACCATCTTGACCCACTGGATAAATTTTTCCGGGTCGCTCTGGTTGATGTTCAGGTCGTAGACGTCTATATCAGCAAAGGCCTTAAACAGCACTCCCTTGCCTTCCATGACCGGCTTGGCCGCCAGGGGGCCGATGTTGCCCAGTCCCAGGACCGCGGTGCCGTTGGAAATCACCGCCACCAGGTTGCCCTTGTTGGTGTAGCTGAAGACCTGGTCCGGGTCCCTGGCTATCTCCAGGCAGGAGTTGGCCACTCCAGGACTGTAGGCCATGGACAGGTGTTTCTGGGTGGTGCAGGGTTTGGCGGGGACAACTTCCAGTTTGCCCTTCCTGCCCATGCTGTGGTAATCAAGGGATTCTCGGGGGGTGAACAGGGGCATTATTTTACCTTTTTTGACCAGTGGAAGGTGAAAGTATTATTACAGGCAGCCTGTAAAATTTTTTTGATTTCCGCCGGCATGGTTTTGATGTTGACAAATATTATGTTTCGTATTCAGCAGTCTTACTGGTTTCGGCCACAAACTGATTATTCTATGCCAATTATTTTTTCTTATCAAGCAGATATTTAAGCCAAAATGTATAAATTTAATGATTTTAGTGTGTTGCAGGAATATCTGGATCACCTGGGGCTTTTTCGCATGGAGCTTGGCCTGGAAAGGATGCAAAAGGCCCTGCAAAGGGTGGATTTCAGGCCCGGGGAGCCATACCTGGTACAGATCATAGGCACCAACGGCAAAGGATCCACCGCTTCCTACCTGGAAAGCCTGGCCCGGATGCATGGACTTAAAACAGGCATCTTTACTTCTCCGCACCTGGTAAGCGTCAAGGAGAGGGCACTGGTAAACGGTAAAAAGCTATCGGACAAGGCCTGGCTCAAGGCGGCCAACCTGTTGGATGGCTCCTGCGGGGATCTGGAACTAACGTATTTTGAGTTTTTGACCCTGGCGGCGATGCTCATGTTCCGTGACGCCGGTGTGGACCTGGGTGTCATGGAGGCCGGCCTGGGAGGCAGGTATGACGCCACCACCACCCTGGAAGCAGGACTGCAGGTCTATACCTGCATAGACATGGACCATACCAGCATTCTGGGAGAGACCATTGAAGAGATAGCCCGGGACAAGGCCATGGCCGTGCGTGCGGACTCCACGGTGGTCCTGGCCCGGCAGAATTATCCTCAGGCAGCGGAAACTGTGCAGAGTACAGCCTCCGGGGTCGGAAGCAGCCTTTACCGGGTGCAGGACTTTTTTGTACAAAAAGATGCAGGTTCTTATTTTACCGGGGAGCCGGATTTTTTTGTGGGTACGGACGTGCCGGGTATCCATGGGGATTACCAGCTGCAGAATGCAGAGACCGCTCTTGTGGCCTGGCGGATACTCTCAAGAAGGTTTGACCTGAAGATGGATCCGCAGAAGTGCCTGCAGGCCCTGCAGGATACATTTCTGCCGGGAAGGATGCACGTGGTAAGCAGGGACCCACTGATCATTCTGGACGGGGCGCACAATCCCGGTGCCATGGACCGGGTGCATTCCTTTCTTGGGGGCCTGGACATAAGACCCGGTCATATTGTTTTTACCTGTCTGAGCGACAAGGAGATAGAGCCCATGCTGCAGATGCTCAGGCGCTTTTACCCGGCCAGGGTGCTGGTGCCGGACATGGGTTCTGGTCCCAGGAGCATGGACAGGCAGGAGCTTTTGAGCATGATGGGTGACGGGGCAAAGCCCCTGGATGATCTGGAGGGGTTCTTGAAGGGCCTTGCTCCGGGGGACGACCCGGTGCTGGTGTGCGGCTCTTTGTACCTGCTGGGACATGTGTACAGGCTTTTTCCGGAGTGGATGAAAAAGAAAGGGATCGGACTGGTCTGACTGGTCAGACAGGTCTGACAGGTCAGACACGTCCGACCTGTCAGACACGAAGTACTACTGCAATTACAGGAGGAAAACTTGTCCAAGCTTTATCGCAGTCTGCCTTCGGTGGACTCGGTCCTGGCCGGAGCGGTCCAGGACCCTGATCTGGCCGGGCTGCCCCGGAATATGCTCCGGGACCTGGTAAATGACTTTCTGGACCTGTGCCGCGAGGAGATCCGCTCCGGGGTCATAGCCCGGGAGAGCGACCTGGAAGCCAGTGTACTGCAGCCAAGGTTGCTGGCCTACCTCAGGGCGCACTCCAGGCCGCATTTCCGGCGGGTCATCAACGCCACCGGGGTGGTTATCCATACCAACCTGGGCCGCTCCATTCTCACCCACGAGGCTGCTGCCTCCGTGAGCGAGGCATGCAGGCACTACTCCAACCTGGAATTTTCCTTAGATACCGGCCAGAGGGGCAGTCGGTATTCCCACGTGGAAGACCTGCTGTGCCGTATTTCCGGGGCCGAGGCCGGACTGGTGGTGAACAACAACGCTGCCGCAGTCCTGCTGGTGCTGGACACCCTGGCCAGGGGCAGGGAAGTGGTGGTTTCCAGGAGCCAGTTGGTGGAGATAGGCGGGTCATTTCGTATCCCGGAGGTCATGGCCAAGTCCGGCGCGCATTTAAGGGAGGTGGGGGCCACCAACCGTACTCACTTAAAGGACTATCGCCAGGCAATTGGCCCGGACACCGGGGCGCTCATGAAAGTGCACACCTCCAATTACCGCATCATCGGGTTCTACAAGGAAGTCTCCCTGAAGGAACTGGTTCAGCTGGGCCGCGAGCATGATCTGCCGGTCATAGAGGATATGGGCAGCGGCAATTTTTTTGACTTTCAGGCCCACGGTTATAACTTCATGCCTGAGCCCACTGTGCAGCAGGTAATCCGCGACGGGGTCTCGGTGGTCTCCTTCAGCGGGGACAAGCTTCTGGGCGGCCCCCAGGCCGGAATCATCCTGGGGGAAAAGAAATATATCGACCCCATCAAGAAAAATCCCATGAACCGGGCCCTGCGCATAGACAAGATGACCCTGGCCGCCTTAGAGTCTACTCTCAGGATGTATTTGGACCCGGAGCTGGCTAGAAGCAAAATCCCCACCCTGCGCATGATAACCGCCGGGGAAAAGGATTTGCAGCAAAAAGCCCGCAGGCTTAAAAACCGCATCCGAAGAAATATCAAGGCGGACATGGAACTTGCTGTTTTTCCGGCCCAGTCAAGAGTGGGCGGCGGGGCCTTTCCGGAGCAGGATCTGCCCACTACACTTGTGGGGATCAAGGTTGCCGGATTGAGCTGCCAGGACATGAGAAACAGGCTTTTAAATACCGACCCCCCGCTGGTGGGGCGGGTTGAAGAAGATTTTTTCTGCCTGGATCCCAGAACCATTGACGATTCTGAAATGGGGATGGTGGTTTCGGTGCTCAAGGATATCCTTTGAAAGTAAATGCAACTAACTGATAATACAGGGGAATATATGGAGTTCAAGACCAGGAACTGCTGGGAAGTTTACAAGAGCAAGAAACACAGGGGGGCCATGGATAAAATGGCCCGCAGGTACGTGGAGTTTCTGAGCCGGTGCAAGACAGAGCGCGAAACCGTGGAGTGGGTGCGCTCCAGGGCCGTGGAAAGCGGTTTTTCAGAGGACTGGAGTTCGGATAAGGTTTTCAAGGTGCACAAGGGCAAGAGCATTTTTCTGGCCTGGAAGGGAAAACAGCCCCTGGCCCAGGGAGTGCGCCTGCTGGGGGCGCATGCTGATACCCCGCGCCTGGATCTCAAGCAGAGACCGGTTTACGAGGAGTGCCAGGTGAGCCTGGCCAAGACCCATTACTACGGAGGCATTCGCAAGCACCAGTGGCTGGCCAGGCCCCTGGCCCTGCACGGGGTGATAATCAAGACCGACGGCACCAGGATAGACGTAAACATCGGGGAGAAAGAAAGTGATCCGGTGTTCACCGTGTCCGACCTGCTGCCGCATCTGGCCCAGAAGCAGATTGAAAAGAAGCTGTCCCAGGCCTTTGAGGCTGAGAAGCTGAACGTCGTCCTGGGTCATATGCCTTATTCCCGGGACACAAAAGACTCCGGGGAAGAGGCGGAAAAAAAGGCAGTCAAGAAAAACGTCCTGCACCTTTTGAACCAGAAGTTCGGTATTGTGGAGGAGGATCTCTACAGTGCGGAACTGCAGGCGGTTCCGGCAGGACCGGCCAGGTTCGTAGGCCTGGACCAGGGGCTTATCGGCGGATATGGTCACGATGACCGGGTGTGCGTCTTCACCGGCATGGAGGCCTTTTTGCAGAAGGGTGAGCCTGACTTCACCCGGGTAGCCATTTTCTGGGACAAGGAGGAGATCGGCTCCGAAGGTTCCAGCAGCGCCAGGTCCCTGTTCATGCAGTACTGCCTGGAAGAACTCATAGAGAACTGGGAGCCTGCGACCAGACCCAGGACTATGTTTGCCGCCACCCGGGCCGTATCCGCAGATGTGCACGCGGCCATGGATCCGGATTACCAGGATGTGCATGAAAAGCTCAATGCCTCCCTCATTGGTCACGGTCCAGTCTTTTGTAAATTCACCGGACACAGGGGCAAGGTGGGGGCCAATGATGCCCACGCCGAATACATCGGCTGGCTGCGGGCAATTCTCAACAGGGCAGGCGTACCCTGGCAGATGGCTGAAACCGGCAAGGTGGACCTGGGCGGAGGCGGCACGGTGGCCAAGTTCCTGGCGGTATACGGCATGGATATTATAGATTTCGGCCCAGGGGTTCTGGGGATGCACAGCCCTTTTGAGATCGTGAGCAAGGCCGATGTCTACGCGGCTTATCTGGCCTATTCGGAGTTTTTCAAGGCCGGGAACAACTAAACCAACCTCTTACAGGAGTTAAAATGCCTGTCATAATGGGGACTGCCGGGCATATAGATCACGGCAAGACCACTCTCATCAAGGCCCTGTCCGGCATGGAATGCGACCGGCTGGTGGAGGAAAAAAAACGCGGCATTACCATTGAGCTGGGTTTTGCCTTCATGGACCTGGAGCCGGGAATGCGCCTGGGGATAATCGATGTCCCCGGGCATGAGCGTTTTGTCAAGAACATGGTTTCCGGGGCCTCGGGCATAGATTTTGTTTTGCTGGTAATCGCGGCGGACGAAGGGGTCATGCCTCAGACACGGGAGCATCTGGATGTATGCACTCTGCTGGGGGTGGAGACCGGACTGGTGGCCCTGACCAAGACCGACATGGCTGATCCCGAGTGGCTGGAGCTGGTGCAGGAGGATGTGTCCGACTATCTGCAGGACACTTTTCTAAAGGATGCTCCTGTGGTCCCGGTTTCTGCGCATACCGGCCAAGGCATCCAGGAGCTTCTGGGGCATATCCGGCAGATGGCCGGGGAGTTCAAGCCGCATCGCCGCTCGGATCTTTTCCGTCTTCCCATGGACAGGATTTTCACCATGCGCGGGCACGGCACGGTTATCACCGGGACTACTGTTTCCGGCCGGGTAAAAGTGGGAGACGAGATCATGGTCTATCCCCAGGAGATAACCTCCAAGGTTCGCTCCCTGCAGGTGCACGGGGAGCAGACCCAGGAGAGCCAGGCCGGGATGCGCACCGCTGTCAACCTGCACGGACTGGAGGTGGAGGACCTGGAACGCGGTTTTGTTCTGGGCAAACCAGGCACCCTTTTTCCCTCCAGGGCCTGGGACCTGGAGCTTACCCACTTAGAATCCGCCCCCAGGCCCCTGAAGCACCGCACCCAGGTGCATTTTCATCACGGGGCCAAGGAAGTCCTGGCCAGGATCTATCTCCTGGACCGGGACAAGCTGGAGCCGGGGGAAAGGTGCGTCTGCCAGGTGCGTTTCGAGGACCCCATGGCCGGGGTGTACGGAGATCGCTGCGTCATCCGCTCATACTCACCCCTGCGGACCATTGCCGGGGCCGGGATAATAAATCCCCTGGCGGGCAAGGTAAAAAGGTTTTCCAGCCAGGTGCAGACCCTGGAAAGACTGGCCCGGGCCAGGGCCGAAGAGCTTATCCAGGTGCAGCTGGAGATTGCCGGAAGCAAAGGTCTTTCCCTGGCCCAGCTGGTGATCCTGACAGACCTGGAAAGCAAGGAACTGCAGAAAAAGCTGCAGCTCATGGGGGGGCGGCAGGAAGTATTTCTGGTGGACAAGGAAAGCCGCATCTACGTGGCCGGGGAAGTGGTAAAAAGGCTTGAAGAAAGCATGCTGGCAGAGCTTCAGGAACTGCACCGCAGATTTCCCATGCGCCAGGGCGTGTCCAGGGGGGAGTTGGCCGGGAAATGGGCCAGGGATATCCCGGAAAAGCTGTTCTTTTTTGTCCTGGAGCGCCTGGTGCGGGCCGAAAAGATAGTTTCCGAACAGGAGTATTACCGCCTGCCCCAGCACAAGGTCTCCCTGGCCGCGGACCAGGAGAAGCTGCGGGAAAAGATCACCCGGACCTACAAACAGGCCGGTATTCAGCCCCCCACTGTGAAAAAGCTCCTGGAAGATCTGGGTCTGGAGATGAAGGAAGCAGGCCCGGTGCTCAGGCTTTTGCAGGATGAAAAGGAACTGGTGAAGATAAACGAGGATTTTTATTTTTCAGCCGGGGCGGTTCAGGAACTAAAGGACAAGGTCAAGGATTACCTGGAGAAAAACGAGGAAATGGGACCGGTGGAATTCAAGGAGATTACCGGGCTTTCGCGCAAGTTCGCCATACCCCTCATGGAATTCATGGACAAGGAGAAGCTGACCATGAGGGTGGGGGACAAGCGCAAGCTGCGCAAGAGAGCGTGATTTTTCTGCAGGATAATCAAAAAGGCCGCAACCAGATATGCCCCGGAAATACATGAATGTCTGAAAACTACAGGGATCTGATAAAGGAGCTGGACCTTCTGGGGCTGTACAGGGGGGATGGGAGCAAGAAAAAGGAGTGGGAGCTGGTGCTCATTGCCATGGGCGTGGATTATCACTGGGAGCATGGGCGTATCATGGTTCCGGCTTCCCAGGCGCCCCGGGCCGTGGAGGAAGTGCGTCGCTACGAAGAAGAGGAAGTGGAGCTGGAGAAGTACGAGCCGGACCAGGCTCCCAGGCAGCAGAATGCTGTCAGCTCCCTTTTTGTCCTGTCTCTTTTGCTTCTTTTTTTTACCGTGGTCTACGAAGGGCTGGGGCAGTCCGAATGGCAGTTTCTGCCCTGGCTGGAACAGGGCAGCGCCAATGCTTCAAAGATAATTGCCGACGGGGAATGGTGGCGGACCATCACCGCTCTGACCCTGCACGGGGACCCGGCCCATGTCCTGGGCAATGTTATCATAGGGGCTCCTTTTGTGGTGGCGGTATGCTCCCGCCTGGGCCTGGGCCTGGGCTGGCTGACCATCCTGGCTGCCGGGGCCCTGGGCAATTATATAAACGCCATAGTCATGTCTCCGGCCCACAACAGCATCGGTTTTTCCACGGCAGTGTTTGCAGCGGTGGGCATCATGTCCATACACTCTGTAAAATTTTCCAGGCTGTCCATGGGCAATGCCTTTGTCCTGGGTCTGGCCCTGCTGGCCATGCTGGGTGTGGGGGGTGAGAATACCGACGTGGGGGCGCACCTCTTCGGCCTGGCTGCAGGTTTTGGGCTGGGCATCCTGACCCTCAGGGCGGTGGACATGCAGGAAAGCCTGCAACGGGTGGATTTTCTTTTCGGAATCACCGCCGGGCTCCTGGTGGTGGAAAGCTGGCTCATGGCCCTGTGGGGAGAGGGTCTTATGGATGTGCTTTTTTGATAAGTCCCCAATGCCAGGGCAGACCAGGGATTTTTAAATCATCAATATGTCACATGAAATGCACAATTCTGGACTCGGGTCTTAATGCCTGAAAAAGGCTCATACAGAACCATCTGGACCCTGGCCTGGCCGCAGCTGCTCATGATGTTCTTTCACTTCCTCATAGGATTTGTGGACGTGTGGGTGGCAGGACGCCTGGGGCGCGAAGTCCAGGCCAGCATGGGCATGATCACCCAGGCCCTTTTCTTTTTCCTGGTGGTGGCCATAGCCCTGGCCAACGGCAGCGTGGCCGCCATAAGCCAGTCCTGGGGGGCGGGGCTCATGCTCCGGGTGAAGAGATATATCGGGCTGGGCTTAGAGATCGGTGTCTGCCTGGGATTTGTTTTTCTGGCGGCCGGGCTTCTGTTGAAAGATGTCCTGCTGGACCTTTTGCAGCTTTCCGACGAGGTCCTGCCCGTGGCCGGGTATATCCTGCAGGTTTTTTTGTATATTCTGCCCGGGTATTACCTGCTCATCATCTGCAACGCCATGTTCAGGGCGCAGCAGAAGGTCATGATTCCTTTGTATTCCATGATGATCGTGACCGCGGTGAACACCTTCGGGGACTTTGCCCTGGGCCTGGGCTGGTGGGGTTTTCCCAAGCTCGGCTACAAGGGGCTGGCCTGGACCACTTTCGGAGCTGTACTATGCGGAGTGCTCTTCAATCTGTTTATCCTTTACCGCCAGGGATTTTTGAAGCGCGCAAGCTTTGCCCCCTGGCGCTGGATCAAAAGGGCCTGGCCCTACCTGTTCAAAGTGGCCTGGCCCGCAGGCCTGGTTCAGGTGGTGTGGCACTCGGCCTACCTGGTGCTTTTTGCCATTACCGCAGCCCTTCCCGTGGGCAGCGTAGTGGCCCTGGCCGGCATGAGCGCGGGGCTGCGGGTGGAGTCGCTTCTTTTTCTGCCCGGAGTGGCCTTTAATTTCACCGCTTCCATTCTGGTGGGCAACTGCCTGGGAAGGGGGGACGTACAGGGGGCCAAAAAGATCGGTTACCAGGTGATGCTGGTGGCCCTGGTTTCGGTCAGCCTTCTGACCATTGCCATGTGGCAGGTGATTGAGCCGGTGGCCGGGTTTGTGGCCCCGGATCCTGAAGTGAGCCGGGAGGCTGTAAATTATCTCCAGTACAACATGGCGGCCATTCCCTTTCTGCTGGTGGCCATGGTCCTGGGCGGAGCCCTGACCGGGGCCGGGGCCACGCTTTACCAGATGTTCGGCATGGGAGCGGCTTCCTGGCTTATCAGGGTCCCCCTGGCCTATGTCCTGGGGCACCTGGTCATCCAGGAGGCCACAGGGGTATGGATGGCCATGTTTATTTCCATGGTTTTTCAGGCCGGGATAATGCTGTATCTTTACCAGTTCACCAACTGGGCGAATTTCGCCCAGAGAAAAGGCAAACAGCCGGGACAACCGGCACAGGCAGGGTAAATCAGCCCAGAGAAAAATTATGTTTTTAAAAATTTTCGCCGCGTTTGTAATTCTGCCCATTGTGGAGATTTACGTACTGATCAAGATCGGCTCGCACATAGGGGCCTTGTGGACAGTGCTGCTGGTTATAGCCACAGCCTTTGTGGGGGCCTTCCTGGCCAAGATGCAGGGGGCCTATACCATGTTCAGGCTGCGCACCAACCTGCAGCAGGGGATTCCGCCCACTCACGATATTCTGGATGCGTTTCTCATATTTGCAGCAGGCCTGGTCTTTCTGACTCCGGGGTTTATTACCGATCTCATGGGGCTGCTGGTGCTTATCCCCCAGACCAGAAAGATCATCAGGTCCTGGCTGGTGAAGAAAATCGATCTGTGGATGCGGCAGGGCAATGTGCACGTCATCCGCAGGTGGTGAGGCTAAAGCGAGCTTAAAAGATCCAGGGTGGTGGGGCTCAGGTTGTAGTCTGGAAAGTTTTCCGGGGCGATCCAGGCGGCCCTGGCTGCATCCGCGCCGGCCTGGATACGGCCCTTGATATATTCGGCCCACAGGTCCACGATGACGTAGTGAAAGAGGATGTTGCCTGCTTCATCACGGTGGATGAGATCAAAGGTAAGTACCGGCAGGCCTGCCCGCACCGTCAGCCCGGTCTCCTCCAGGACCTCACGTTCTGCAGCCTGCTGCATGCTCTCCCCCAGCCTTATCTTGCCTCCCGGGATGGACCACTGGCCCTGAGCCGGGGGATTGGCCCTCTGCACCAGCAGAAAACTGCCTTCAAGCCTGACCACCGCACCCACCGCCACCCGGGGCAGGGAAGGGTATGCTCCACGGGAATGGTGACGGGACGTCTGCATATCCTGGTTCATAATTTTTTGTCCTTAGTTCTGCAGTCCTTTGCTGCTCAATTGATCCGGCCTTGACCTTTAGCGCTCATTGATTCAATATTCAACAGGATTTTGTTTTGAAATCAGCAGTCTTTAAAATACCCGGGCACACCCTGGTATCAGCTGCCCAGGAAGGGTTCACGTCAACAACAGGAGTTTAACTTGGGTTATACAAACATGCGCCAATGCCTGGAGGACCTGGAGGCCAGGGGAGACCTGGTACGCATCAGCACGGAAGTAGATCCCTACCTGGAGGCAGGTGCCATCCAGCGCCGGGTTTTTCAGAATAAAGGCCCGGCCCTGCTTTTCACCAATGTCAAGAACACCACTTTTCCCATGGCCGGAAATGTCTTCGGTACCATGCAGCGGGCACGCTACATTTTCCGGGACACCCTGGACACCCTGGACCGGCTTTTCAAGCTCAAAATCGATCCCCTGCTATTTTTCAAGGCCCCCTGGAAATACCTGGATGTTCTGCCCATGCTGGCCAGGACAATGCCCAAACGCGTTTCCCAGGGACCCATTTCCAGAGGGGAAACCACCATCGAGCGCCTGCCTCAGCTGGTATCCTGGCCCATGGATGGCGGGGCCTACGTCACCCTGCCCCAGGTGTATTCCGAGAATCCCGCCAGGCCCGGGATCATGCAGTCCAACCTGGGCATGTACCGGGTACAGCTGACAGGCAACGATTTCAGGACCAACAGGGAGGTGGGGCTGCACTACCAGATCCACAGGGGCATCGGGTATCATCACAAGCTGGCCCTGGAGGCGGGCGAGCCTCTCAGGGTCAATGTCTTTGTGGGCGGCCCCCCGGCCATGACCCTGGCCGCGGTCATGCCCCTGCCGGAAAACGTCCCGGAAGTGGTCTTTGCCGGGTCCCTGGGCGGGCACAGGATAAAGATGGTCCAGGCCGCCAACGGCCTGCCCATGCCCGCTGAAGCCGATTTCTGCATTTCGGGCCACATTGTCCCCGGCAGGGAACTGCCTGAAGGTCCGTTCGGGGACCACCTGGGTTATTACAGCCTGCGCCACGATTTTCCCGTGCTCCGGGTGGAAAAGGTGCACCACCGGGTGGACGCGGTGTGGCCCTTTACCACTGTGGCCCGTCCGCCCCAGGAAGATACAGTCTTCGGGGACCTTATTCATGAACTTACAGCCCAGCTCATACCCACGGTCTTCAGCGGGGTGCGCGAGGTGCATGCAGTGGACGCTGCAGGGGTTCACCCTCTGCTCCTGGCAGTGGGACGGGAAAGCTACGTGCCCTTCGCCAGGCAGAGACAGCCCCAGGAGCTATTGACCAATGCCATGAACCTGCTGGGCCAGAGCCAGACCTCCCTGGCCAAGTACCTGGTCATCGCGGCCCTGGAGGATGATCCGGGAATTTCGGCCAGGCATATTCCGCGCTTTCTGCAGCATGTGCTGCAGCGCATGGATTTTGCCCGGGACCTGCATTTCATCACCAGGACCACCATGGATACCCTGGATTACTCCGGCATAAGCCTGAACCAGGGCTCCAAACTCATCATGGCCGCTGCCGGCGAGGTCAAAAGAAGACTGGGCATGAAGCTTCCCCGGGATCTGCCCCTGGGTGAATTTTCGCGCCCGCGCTTCATGGCCCCGGGTATTATGGCTGTGCAGGGTCCCCGGAGCACCCAGGAACGCGATACTCATGACCCGGAAGTGGAAAAGCTGGGGGAAAGGCTGAACAATGCCCCGGGGATGCAGGAGTTTCCCCTGGTGGTGGTTGTGGACGACAGCGACTTTGTCACCCGGTGCTGGGACAATTTTCTGTGGGCGGTCTTCACCCGTTCGGACCCGGCCACGGACACTTACGGAATGGGGGCTTTTGTACACTGCAAGCACTGGGGCGCTGAAAAGGGCATTGTTATTGATGCCAGGCTGAAGACTTATCATCCCCCGGTGCTGGAGCCGGATCCCCAGGTGGAGAAAAGGGTGGATGAACTGGGAGCCCGGGGAGGGCCGCTTTACAGGATTATATGATGCGCACTGCGTTTCAAAGCCCTTTTCTTGTGATGTGCGGGGATGCCAGGCGAGACACAGGGTCTGTCCCTGCTGTTTTTTTCTTGTTTTCCGGGGGCAGGAAAAACAATAGATTTGTTTGACATTTCAAGTGTTCTTGACTTAGTTATTAGACATTGTTCTTTACGTAACAATGTCTAAAGTCAAGGAGGTAGCGGTGATGAAGAGGTCTTTGGTTGTCGGAGTTTTAATTATTTTTGTGCTGGGGTTTCTGGCCCTGCCCACCTTGTACGCAGGGCTGACCTATCAGCACGAGGGTTATTATCCCGAGGATATGATGCTCTATCCTCCTGTGGAGTACGAGGAAAAGTATGGAGAGAAGAGGCTTGCGCCGGTGCCCTTTTCCCATGATGTGCATTTTGATTACGACTGCGAGTACTGCCACCATACCGGCGACACCCATATGGGCTGCATGGAATTTGGATGCCATGACATGTATGAAAACGAACCGGTGGAAGATGTCATCATGGCCGGCACCCGCATGCAGGGAGATATCTTTTATTTCGAGGATGCTTATCACGAGATGTGCATGGACTGGTGTCACAGGGACGAGGAAAATGCCCCTACATCCTGTATAGGGTGTCATCAGCCCTGATGCAGCTTCTGGCAGAACTGTTTTTTCAACCTGAGCAAATCCTATCTGAATTCTTCCCGCCTTAAGAGCACAACCGGTGGCAGATGCCTGAATAATGCCGGCCGGTTGTGCGCATAAACCTCTTGCTATTGATCTTAAGTGTTATTAGTCTAAATCCCTATGGCTAATGTTTTGATAATAGACGATGATCCCGATGTCCGCCAGGTCCTTGCAGGTGCAGTAAAGAGCGCGGGACATGAAGCCCGCAGTGCCGGTACGCTGCAAATAGCCATGGATACAGCCGGGTCCTTCAACTGTGAAGCCGTGTTCCTGGATTTGAGCCTGCCGGATGGACACGGCCTTGATGCCCTGACCTGGTTTCAGGAACTTATGTCCTTCCCAGAAGTGATAATCATCACCGGAAAAGGAGATCCTGCCGGAGCTGAACTGGCCCTGAACAAGGGCGCCTTTGACTTCCTGGAAAAACCCGCCTCCATTGCAGAAGTCACCCTGACCCTGGTCCGGGCCCTGGAGTACAGGGAAGCCCGGCTTAGAAGGTCCAGGGAGGGGCTTATCAAACGATCCGGTATAGTGGGCAGCTGTTCGGCCCTGGTCAGATGTCTGCAGGATCTGAGTCAGGCGGCGGCTACGGGCAACAGCCTGCTTATCTTCGGCGAGACCGGCACCGGCAAGGAACTCTTTGCCAAAGCCGTACATGACAACAGCCCCAGGGCAGGGCATGATTTTGTGGTAGTGGACTGCTCGGCCCTTTCCAGGGGGGTGATGGAGAGCACCCTGTTCGGGCATGTTCGCGGTGCTTTTACCGGGGCCAGCGACAATTTCAGCGGCCTGGTGGCCCTGAGCAACAAAGGCACCCTTTTTCTTGACGAAATCGGCGAGCTGGACCTGGATATGCAGAAAAAGTTTCTGCGGGTTCTGGAGGAAAAAAAGTTCAGGCCTGTGGGGGCATCCAGGGAAGTATACAGTGATTTCAGGCTGGTGTGCGCCACCAACAGGGACCTGGAGGCCATGGCCCAAAGAGGCGAGTTCCGCCAGGACCTACTGTACAGGATCAGGATGCAAAAGTGTACTTTGCCCCCTCTGCGCGAACGAAGGGAGGATATTCCGGAACTCTGCACCCATTTTCTTGAAGAAACAGCAGGCCAGCTGAAGGCATCGCCCAAGGAAATGTATCCGGAAGTGCTGGAGATCTTCTCCGCCTATGAATGGCCCGGAAATGTGCGCGAGCTGAAAAACGCTCTGGAACAGGCCGCAGCCGCCGCCCAGGATGAGCCCATGCTGCACCGCAGGCACCTTCCTTTGCACCTGCGGGTATCCCTGCTCAAGGACTCCCTGTCCGGACAGCAGGAGGACAAAGGCGTTTTAAGCTCCGATTTTTCTCCCTTGGGACAAAGCGATATCCCGGAATGGAAAACCTTTAAAACCCAGGTGGTCGAAGCCGCTGAAGAAAGGTATTTTCATGATCTGTACGCCCATACCGGTGGGCGGATCAAGGAAATGGCCCGTCTGGCCAATCTCACCCAGTCCAGGGTATACAGCCTCATAAACAAGTACAAACTCAGATGATCTGCTTCGCTGTTCAAATCAAAGTTGAAAATGTTCAAATTTTATTTGAAAAACCCCGCCTTTTTTATTCTTCTTAAAATTATTTGATGAGATAACATATTGAAATTTAGTAATATTTGTCTTTCAGGGGTTCTGGCACAGGTGTTGAATAAGAAAACCCAGTAAGCTTCGGCGCAGATCTTTCTGGCGTAATCTAAGGATCCTACACATGCAAAGTATAATGACAGAGCAGGAATTTCAGCCGGAAAACAGTATGACGCAGGCTTTCAACGACTATCCAGTATGGCAGTGGCTTGACAGGCTGAGCAGGATCAGCAGTGAACTGAGCCGGGTGATAGCCGGCAGGGAGAACGAGTTCCTGGAGATAGGCCAGGGAGTGCAGGACCTGTACTACAGGTCCAGGGACCTTTCGGCGACAGCTCTGGAACTCGGGGAGAAGGCCTCGGGAAGCGCCTTAAAAGAGGCCATGGAAGAGTTAGACAGTTCACTAAAAGAGATCCAGGGACAGTCTGAAGATACGAACCTGGAAAAGACCATGAACAGGTGCAGCGATCTGGGGGTGGCTGTGGGAAAACTGCACAAGGAGATGCAGCATTTCCGGCCCATGCTCAAACACTTAAGGGTGCTGGCCATGTCCATCAGGATCGAAAGCGCCCGGATGGGAGAGCAGGGCAGGCATTTCGTCACCCTGGCCCAGGAGGTGGAGAACCTGGGTTACAAGACTGAAGAGTATTCCAGGGATGCCACGGAAAGGATCCGGGGACTGCAAAACGAGGTGCAGAGTCTGCAGGTCAGCGTGAATTCAGCGCATAACCTGCATTCCAGGGAGATTACGCCTCTGCTGGAGGGTGTTCACGAAAAAAGCAGGCAGCTTCAGGAAATGCAGAAATCCTCCGAGAGGCTCTCAGGCTCCATCGCTGGCAGGGCGGACAGAATAAAGGAGATGGTGGGGGAGATCATTTCCTCGGTTCAATTCCACGACATTACCCGGCAGCAGGTGGAACACGTCTATCAGAGTCTGGACGAGGCCCGGGATGTCTTCCAGGGGGAGCAGAAGGAAGAGGACCAGGTGCAGGACATGATAAGGTGGCTGGGAGATGTATGCTCCCTGCAGTCCCGCCAGCTGGAATCCACCCGCAGCGGCCTGGGAAAGGCCATGGACAGTATAAGGCAGAGCCTGGGCGGCATAGGTGAATATGTCCAGGAACAGGAAGCGGACATGCAGGGATTTACCGGACTGGATTCCGGCAGCGGCCAGGGGATGCTGGCCGGACTGGAGCAGGACGCATCCAGTCTGATTCCGATACTTGAGAAATCCACCTCCGGCTTCGAAGACGTAATCAGGCGTCTTGAATCCATGTCCTCCGACCTGGAAGGCATGCAGAGTCTTATGGATACCCTGGAGGATATCGGAGAAGAAATAGCACTTATCGCCCTGAATGCCAGCGTCAAGTCCGCCCATACCGGGGAGGGGGGCAAGCCCCTGGGGGTTCTGGCCGGAGCCATCCACAGGCTCTCGGGGGATACCAAGAATGTGGTGGCCTCGGTTTCCGGGGTGCTGGAAGAGATTCTGTCTGTAGCCGGGGACTTCAGCTCCCATGCAGAAAAGGCCAGGGCCGGATCACAAAATGAGGCCAGGCTCTGCAGCATCCTGGGACAGGTAGTCAACCGCATGTCCGGAGTAAATACCGAGGTGACGGCCCTTAACCGGAATCTTCGAGAAGAGACGTCAAAGCTGCTCAAATTGTCTACAAAAATTCAGAAAAAGCTGGATATGCAGTTCGAAGTCCAGGAGGAAATAAGCGCCATCATAAAAGACCTGCAGGAAGTTGAGCAGCAGATCCAGGAGCACGTGCCGCCTGTTGAATCCGGTGAAAGGTATTCCCAGCGTCTGAGCAATATACTGCATCGCTACACCATGGAGTCCGAGCGCAGCGTATACAGGGATTTTACCGGGCAGGGCCAGGAAGAACAGGGCCATGGCCAGGAGGCTGCAGAGGCTCATGAGCCGGAACTGTTTACAGACACGGAAGGTGAAGACGAATTTGGAGATAATGTGGAGCTTTTTTAAGGAGGTGGTCCCATGAACGAAAGCATACAGCAGGAAAAAGATGTCCAGACCCTGAAGCTGACAGGAGACTGCAGTGTGCAGAACGCCACTGAGGTCCTGCAGCTTTTTTCCCAGGCCCTGGAGACCGCCCAGAGCCTGGCCCTGGATCTTTCGGAAGTGGAGAAGTCGGACATATCCCTGATGCAGATTATCTGCGCCGCCCATCAGTCTTTTGCAGCCAGGGAGAAAGGTATAAAGCTGGCCGGGCTTCCTTCGGAGCCTGTCATGGAGACCTGGAAATCAGGAGGCTTCGGCCAGGTATGCCTGTTCGGCCGGGAAGAATGTCTGTTCAAGGAGGTAGGCGTAAATGGGTAAGACGATAATGACGGTGGATGATTCATCCAGCGTACGCCAGATGGTCAGCTTTACCCTCAAGGATGCCGGGTATTCTGTGGTGGAGGCCGCGGACGGCAAGGACGCCTTGCAAAAGCTTCAGGGGCAGGTGGACATGATCATCACGGACCTGAATATGCCCAACATGGACGG
>NZ_QYZY01000054.1:0-7998 GCF_003838035.1 Desulfonatronospira sp. MSAO_Bac3
CATGTCCCCGCGGATCAGTTTGAACTCTTCTTTTCTGGCCCGGTTGCGGCGGTCCTCCATGGCTTTTTCCCGGATTTCTTCAGGAGTAAGATAGTCCGAAAGCTTTTCCGGCTCCTGGGTACTGGACTTGTCCTGCCAGTCCTGGACCCGGTCCAGCACATCCAGGGCCACTGCCACCACGTGCTTGCACCCCGGGCCGGGATACGGGCAGTCGCAGGAACAGTCCAGGCCATTATCCCCCACAACCACTACAGTGGAATAGTCCCCGTAGTTGCCGTCCACCTGGTACTCATACCTGCCCTCTTCCGGGAGGGCCTCCATGCACATGTAGGCCCCGTCCTCGTATAAAGTGCGCCCCCGCTGAAAAATCACACTGCTGTCAGCCACCTGGTCGCGAATTGTCAGCTCATCAAAATCAAGCATATTCAGGCTCCTGTCTTGAAATTATCATAAGTCATCGCCGGGAAGTTTCTTTGAAATCCATGCCTTCTGTCAAGTTAAACAGGGCCTGTCACGCCCGGTCCAGATACGCCTGCCAAAATTCTTTTTTGCAGGCGCATCATCATAGCGCTTTCCGGAGTAAGCCATCTGGAACCGGGCTTGATAATCAAAGGCAGATAAAATCCCCTTGTCAAAATCAAGCGTAAGCATTCAGGGGGTCCTCGGTGGTGACTAATGGCACAAGGCCAGGGGACTGTCCCCCGCTAAGTAATGATTATGCAGCGTCACAAAATTTTGCGTCTGTACTTTGTGAATTTGTGCAGGACAAGTGTCGCGGGGACTGTCCCTTTGGCCGGTACCTGCCCCCCTGAATGGTTACAATCAAGCTGTAAAAAATATGCCATTTTTTCCAAGGGGCTGTCTTTGTATCGGAATTGCATCAGGCCTGCGCCGTATGCAAGCAGGAACCGGTACACGCCCAGCCTCTCCCACTGAACAAGGTACACCAGTTCATGAAAATATAGACTCTCGGTCTGACGGGAGTGGCCTATAGTGTTCTTTAAATAATTACTTTTTCATCCGCTCGTTAAGCCATCTTTTCAATGAACTGGGACTCTCTGCGGATCTATGTCCGGCTATAATACCAGAAACCGTCAAGTCTTCGTCCAGCTCAGGCCAATGAATGTATTCACCGTCTCCAATGATTTGATAATTGTTTCTTTCTTCCGGGGTCCCATACCACAAGCGTGGATACCACATTAAGGGAACTATGGTTGTGCGGCCGTCAGTAAGATCGATTTGTAGCGAATCATCACTGACAAAAATATTTTGAGCCCGTGCTCCCTGTTTTTCAACGGCTAAAGAACTCATTCCATTTCTCCATGAAAAATTGTTGATTTCGTTGACCAGCTTTGCAATGGCATTTAATTCATTGCGTCCAAACCCGCCTATGTTCTGCAGCACAACCGGATCAAGCCAGAGTTTGGCAACCATTTTTTCCCGTTGAACATGTATATGTGGAGGCTCTGCCTGATCAAGGGCCACAAAGAAAAAACGGTATGGACCGCGCCTTAACACTGTGGGCATGCTTTATTCCTTTCCATTTCAATCTGCATCCTCCATCCCCTCCGAAATTGTCGGGTGTAATCTGCATTGGGGAAACCCTGTCTGCAGCCAAGGCATCAACTGGAACTTGTTTGCACATTTTTATTTGTTGTCTTACGTGCCGCCAAAAGTCAATGATGGGTTTAAGCGGGTTAGCGGGGGGAACATTTCCATGCGCTCCGCTGCACATTCAGCGCTTGACCTAAAGTGTGCAATAATCAACAGCAATCCTTCCGACCAGTACGGATGGCGATTTACTTTATTGGCTGGGTCCGACCCGATCTGATCACCGAACAAACAGTGGACAAATGCAGTGCCAACTTATTCATAGTGGGACCACATGCGAATGATCTTGACCACTTTTTCATCATCTAAAATCTGATACACTAAGCGATGTTGTATATTTATACGACGCGAACAGGCTCCAGTTAAGTCGCCTGCAAGCTTTTCACAGGGAGGAGGTGACTGATAGGGGTTTTTACGCAAAATTTCCAGCAATATCTGGGCATTTGACTGCAATTTCGCAGCTGATAATTTTTTTGCGTCTCTTTGAGCCTGCTTGGCAAAAACGACTCTCCACATTACCACTCAATTTCCTCAGAGCATTCTTCAATCGGAGTGGCCAGGCCTTTACGAATTGATTCGCGCATCCCAGGGATATTCAGCAGGTACAGAGTTTCCTGGATGGAACGCCAGTCATCTTCCGAGACCAGGACGGCGCTGCCCCGTTTACCTGTTATCACAATCGGCTCGTGGGATGTCTTTGCCTCGTCAATCAGGCGATAAAGTTTGGATCTTGCTTCAGTTGCCGTTAATGTGGGCATATTTGACCTCGACAAACAATGTTTAATTTTTAATTTAGTACGACTTAACGTACGCTTTGTCAAGTGAACAAATTTTAGCATAACGCCAGGCTTCAGCCGCCGGGGAGCAGCAGCAAAGCGAAGCGGGGCCGCTGTTTCCCGGTCGGTGATGCTGTGGTTGTGTGTGGTGCCGGTACTATCGGCTATTGACTTAGCTTTGAGCTGGCAATTCGATTCAGGCTGATACCGGATTCGGCCGCCTGAATAGCTAACTTTCTGTGGACATGAGGCGGAATCCTCACCATAAACTTTCCGCTATAACGCTTGCATGCTATCGGTTCAGGAATAGTTTCTTTGTTTTCACCCATATCAGATATAACCTCTGCCACCGTCTTCCGGATACCCTTTAAAGCTTTCTCAGGCGTATCCGCCAACCAGCTCAAGCCTGGAAATTCAGCACATAGTCCAACATATTCATTATCCTCTTCAGACCATGTAACCCTGTATGTATATTTATCATTTTTTTGTGCCATGATTGCCCTCCAGTTTTTCAATAGCCAAAAGAACCTGTTTAACCTGATATGTTTTGGCCTTTCCTTTCGAATTTTGAATATTTACTCGTGGATCACCCTCCCATGGAGTTTTGTAAATTCGATGGCTGCTTTTTTTCTGTCGGGGTTCGCCAAAAAAATGGTCACAAATCTTGCATAAATCAGAATAGCGAACATCCTTGGGGTTCCACCGAATCTTTTCAAGCATGTCATCGATTTTTGTCATATTAAGATAGTATCAATAATGATATCAATGTCAATAGGTAGAAGCATTTTTATGACACATAACGCCGCTAACCCCATGTGTAAGGATAGTTGTCGCCCTGGAGAATAGAACTTTAGAACCACTTTTTCCATATCAAAATGGCGGTTCTAAGACTCAAAATCAAGCAAAAAAAGAACTCTTATCAAATATTTTCAATATATTGGCTTGGTCCGACCCGAACAGCCGAACAAAGAAATTTGAATGATTTTCAAAATATGAAGGCAGGCGCAGTTACGACTTTAGGATATCTTTGATCTGCTGCAGTTCATCCCTGATGTTTGCAAGGATGCCTGCCATGCGGGCTTCTTCTTCCAGGCGCATTTTTGCTCCCTCGATGGTCAGCTTGTCCTGGTAAAGAAGTTTTTTGATACGGGCAAGGAGCTGAATATGCTCAGATGTGTAAAGGCGCTGGCCCTTGGGGGTGCGCATGGGGCGCAGCTGGGGGAACTCGCTTTCCCAGAAGCGCAGCACGTAGGGTTCAAGCTCAAGAAGCTCTGCGGCCTGGCCTATTTTCAGATATTCTTTTTCCTCTGACATGGGATAAAGGTAACCATTCAGGGGGTTCTCGGTGGTGATTAACTGGCGCGAGGCCTGGGGACTGTCCCGCACTTATTTTTTTAATGAACAATTGACAGATGTAAGCGTTAGAAAATAAGTGCGGGACTGTCCCCGGTCACGCCAGAGGCGTGATTCCGGCATCCCCTGAATGGTTACGGATAAAGATTAACCAGGCCGGCACAAAAATCAAGGAAATCCCACCGGCAACTTTTTAAGAAGCAGATCAGCCAGCTTCTGCTGCTCTTTGTCCACTTCGCTGTCCTTGAGGGTCCTTTCAGGATGGCGGTAAGTCAGGCGCAGGGTAAGCTTCTTTTCCTGCTGTTCCGGTGGCAGATAAACATCCACCAGGGAGAGATCTTCCAGTATGTCCAGCCCGGCGTTTTCCACAACCTGGCGCAGCTGGTCATAGCCAAGTTCCATAGGGGTAACTACGGTCATGTCCCTCTTGACCACGGGGAACCTGGGCAACGGCTGAAACTGCGGCCTGGAAAGGCTGCCGAGGCTTTGCAGTAAATCCAGGTCCAGGTCGCAGTACCAGATATCTTTTCTGGCCTTGTACGCCCTGGCTTTTTCCTGGCGCACCCGGCCTAGCATCCCCAGGCTTTCTTCCCGGCATATGCACTCCACCGCCGGATCCAGGTAAGGATGCTCCTTGTGCAGGACAAAACGTCCCTCATGGCCGACAAAAACTCCCAAAAGATTTTCCACAAGCCCCTTGAGGTCATAAAAATCCGCGTCATCTTCAGGATGCGGCCAGTGCCCCCTGTGCCTGCGCCCGTAAAGAAGAAGGGCCAGGCGGTTGTTTTCCCGCACCCCGGTCTCTGAAGACTCGTCCTGTTCAAAGCTTCTGGCGACTTCAAAGAGCTTGAGCCTGGTATTGCCCTGGCCCAGGTTGTGCTTCAGGGTCTGCAAAAGCCCCGGCAGAAGATGGGTACGCATCACGTCCTGCTCTTCGCTTAAGGGGTTGAAGACTTTTACCCTGCCTTCCAGGGGAACCCCCAGAAAATCCAGGTCAGACATGCCCACAAAACTGTAGTTGATGACTTCCTGCAGACCAAGGCCTCTGGCCCACTGCTTTATATCCCCCAGAAACCGGTATTCGCTGTCCCAGGCTTCCTGGTGCAGGGATTTCTGCACCTTGGGCAGGTGCTCCGGGGTCTTGTCCAGGCCGTAAATCCGACCGATCTCCTCTATGAGATCCACTTCCCGGGTGATATCCGGGCGATAGCTGGGAACTGTAACCTGCATCCCCCCGCCCTCTTCCTGTACTTCACAGCCAAGAGAGGTCAAAACCCTGCGGCAGTAATTCTGGTCCACATCCAGGGCCAGCAGGCTGTTGGCCCGCTCGCGGCGGAAATAAACCTGCACCGGCTTGCAGGGCCTGGGTTCAGCCCTGGATACTCCCTGGTACACCCTGCCCAGACCCAGCTCCGACATGAGCTTTGCTGCCCGGTCCAGGGCAAAGGGGGCATTGGCCTGATCCACGCCCCGCTCGAAACGGAAAGAGGATTCACTGTGCAGCCCCAGTCTCCTGGCGGTCTGCCTGATGTCTAAGGGGTTGAATACAGCACATTCCAGCAGCACCTCGGTACTCTGGTCATTTATTTCCGTATTGGCCCCGCCCATGACTCCTGCCAGGGCCACGGGCTTCTCGCTGTCCCAGATGAGCAGATCGCGGTCATTTAGTTCCCTTTCCTGCTGGTCCAGGGTGGTAAACTTAAATCCCGGCCGGGACCGGTCCACCCTGATTTTATGGCCCTCCAGGAGGTGGCGGTCAAAGGCATGCAGGGGCTGGCCCTGCTCCAGCATGACGTAGTTGGTTATATCCACTATATTGTTGATGGGCCGGACACCTACAGCCATGAGCCTGTAGCGCATCCAGTCCGGGCTGGGCTTTATGGAGCACCCGGAGATTATCCGGGCCTGGTACAGGGGGCATCCCGAAGGATCTTCTATATCTATGTGCACTTCATCCGGGCAGTGCCTGGACTTGTCTTCCTGCAGCGCCGGGTCCGGCTTGTAGAGGGGCAGGTCGAACAGGGCGGCCACTTCCCTGGCCAGGCCCAGAACGCTTAAACAGTCAGGCCTGTTGGGGGTGACCCCGATATCCAGGACGAATTCCTCCAGGTCCAGGGCCTGACAGAGCCCTGTTCCCGGCACAAGGGAGTCGTCTAAGACCATTATCCCGGATGGATCCTGGCCCAGTTCCAGCTCTGTCTCGGAACAGATCATTCCCTGGGAGGTCTCACCCCTGATTTTGCTTTTTTTTATCACCTGGCCGCCGGGAAGCTCTGTCCCCTCCAGGGCCACGGCCACGTTCTGGCCGGCCTGTACATTGGGAGCGCCGCACACTATGCTGAGACTTTCACCAGAGCCCGTGTCCACACTGCAAAGGGACAGTTTGTCCGCCCCGGGGTGCTGTCTTTTCTCCACAACCCGGCCCACCACCATGGGTGCCAGATGGGTAAAAGGCCGGACAATCTCCTCCACCTCCAGGCCCACCATGGTCAGCCTGTGGGATAGCTCGTCTATGCTGCCTTTGTAAGGTGTAAACTCCCGCAGCCAGGATAAACTTAAAAGCATCTGCAGTATCCTTGAGGATGGTTTTGGTTATTGTGCCTGGAAGGCTCAGGCGAACTGGTTCAAAAACTTGATGTCGTTTTCAAAAAACATGCGCAGGTCATTGATCCCGTACTTGAGCATGGCCACCCTTTCCACACCCAGGCCGAAAGCAAATCCGGTATACATTTCCGGATCATATCCCACCTGCAGAAACACCTCGGGGTCGATCATGCCGCATCCCAGCACTTCCACCCACCCGGTTTCCTTGCACACCCTGCAGGTTGTGCCGTCTTCATTTCTGCCGCGCCCCTGGCACATGACGCAGCTGATGTCCACTTCTGCACTGGGCTCGGTAAAGGGGAAGAAACTGGGCCTGAAACGCACCTTGACCTCGGAGTCAAAAATCTGCTGGGCAAAAGCGGTCAAAGTGCCTCGCAGGTCAGCCATGCTGACATGGGTATCCACCAGGAAGCCTTCAATCTGGTGAAACATAGGGGTATGGGTCAGATCTGAGTCCCTGCGGTAGACCTTGCCCGGGGCAATGGCCGCCAGGGGGGGACGCCTTTTCTCCATGGTCCTGATCTGAAGCGGGGAGGTATGGGTGCGCAGCACTAAGGACTCGGAAATGTACAGAGTATCCTGCATGTCCCGGGCCGGATGTCCCGGGGGGAGATTTAAGGCCTCGAAATTGTAGAAATCCGTCTCCACTTCCGGTCCGGTGACGATTTCAAAACCAAGGCCTGTAAAAATATCGCTTATATCCTGGATCACCCGGGTCACTGGATGCACAGACCCCATATCCGGGGTGCGACCCGGCAGGGTGGGGTCAAAGGTTTTATCTCCCTCAGAAGCGGCCTGCTTTTCCAGCTCTGCTTTTCTGCTTTCCAGGATTCTGCCCAGCTCGGTCTTGACCTCGTTGGCTGTCCTGCCGGCTTCGGGCCTGTCTGCAGGGTCCAGCTCCGGAAGCCTGGACATGATCCGGGCCAGCCTGCCCTTGCGTCCAAGGAAAGCCACCCTGGCCTCTTCAAGGTCCTGCAAAGAAGAAGCCTGATCCAGAACATGCTTAAATTCCTGGATCAGGCTTTTCAGGCTGGAATTGATTTCCTGGACGGCATTCATCAGTTGGCCCCGGTCCTGGCCATCTCCGCCAGCCGGGCAAAAGCGGCCTTTTCATGTACAGCCATGTCAGCCAGAACCTTGCGGTTCAGTTCCACGCCGGCCTTGCTCAGCCCGCTCATGAAACGGCTGTAGGACATGCCGTGCTCCCGGGCTGCGGCATTGATGCGGATTATCCACAGTTTGCGGAAATCGCGCTTTTTCTGCCTGCGGTCCCGGTATGCATAGCAAAGGGCCCTTTCCACAGTTTCCTTGGCAGTATAAAACAGCCTGCTTCTGGAGCCACGGTAGCCCTTGGCCATCTTCAAGTATTTCTTATGCCGCTTGTTGGCGGTCTTGCCTCTCTTGACCCGCATAAGTATCTCTCCCTGTTGTATTATTTCTTATGTTCAGCTTTAGCCGGGTAAATTGAAAACGGCATCCCCGGCAAATTTAGAAAGTTTCCATCCGGAAAGCCTTTCTTTCCGGATGTTGAAGCTATTGGTTTTCTTTACGGAAACGAGGAGTTTTTTCTTTTGGCAAGGAAATCAAGCAATTATGAGGAGGCGTATCTTAATACGGTGACGAATAATTGTGCAGATTGACGCCGCCAAAAGGA
>NZ_QYZY01000055.1:0-6741 GCF_003838035.1 Desulfonatronospira sp. MSAO_Bac3
ACTCCCACCCGGGATGTGCAGGCCACACTGAACCAGATAAACAGCCTGGTCCGGGCCGGCTGTGAACTGGTCCGCCTGGCTGTTCCGGACATGGAATCGGCGCTTAGCCTGCCCGAAATCAAAAGCAGGTCTCCTGTCCCCCTGATCGCGGACATTCATTTCGATCACCGCCTGGCGCTCAAATCACTGGAGGCCGGGATGGATGGACTGCGCCTGAATCCCGGCAATATAGGAGGTCCAGGCAAGGTGTCCAGGGTGGTGCAGGAGGCCGGAAAACGCGGCGTGCCCATCCGCATAGGAGTCAACAGCGGTTCTGTGGAAAAAAAGCTGCTGGATAAGTACGGCGGTCCTGTACCCGAGGCCATGGTGGAAAGCGCCATGGGTCATGTCCGCCTCCTGGAGGAGCAGGGCTTTGAACTTATCAAGGTATCCCTCAAGTCCTCCTCTGTACCGGATACCATTAAGGCCTACAGCCTCATGGCTGATGAACGCGACTACCCCCTGCACATAGGAATAACCGAGGCCGGCACCCCCCTGCGCGGAGCTGCCAAATCCGGTGTGGGCCTGGGTATTCTCCTGCACCTGGGACTTGGCGACACCCTGCGCGTATCTTTGACCGGCAGCCCGGTGCAGGAAATGACCGTAGCCTGGGAAATCCTACGTTCCCTGGGACTCAGGCAGAGGGGACCGGAAATCATATCCTGCCCCACCTGCGGGCGGACAGAAATAGATCTTCCGGCCCTGGCCCAGGCGGTGGAAGACAGGCTAAGAGATGTGGACAAGGTATTTACAGTGGCTGTTATGGGCTGCGTGGTCAATGGTCCAGGTGAGGCCAGGGAGGCAGATATAGGCCTGGCCGGCGGCCGGGATTGCGGCATGATATTTAGAAAGGGCGAGATTGTGCGTAAAGTCAGGGGAAAAGACCTGATTCCGGAGTTCATGGCTGAACTGGACCGATTTTTGGACTTGACATGACTTGAGCCTGCAAATAGTTTGGTGTGTTTGTTCCGGCAAGAATCACCAACCATTAAACCTTGCTCTCTTAAATGAGGGCCAATGACCAAAAGGAGTTACACTGATGCAGGCAAGGTATGAAACGCTTTTGCTGCTGAACCCGGAGCTGGGTTCAGACGGAAGCAATGCACTGCTGGAGAAATTCTCCGGCGTACTGGAGAAAAACGGCGGCCAGGTCATCAAGAATGACGACTGGGGACTGAAAACCCTGGCTTATCCCGTCAAAAAACAGAACCGCGGCCGATACATCCGCATGGAGTATTCCCTCCCGGCTGCCCAGGTCTCGGAATTCGAGCGCAACATCCGTATTGCAGACGGAGTTTTTAAGTTTTTGACGGTTAAACTGCCCCAGGAACAGGAAAAGGCTCAGGAGGAAGAATAAACATGGTATACAGGAAATTCGCCCCCCGGAAAAAGTTCTGCCGTTTCTGCGCTTCCAAGGAAAACATCCTGGACTACAAGAACGTGGATATGCTCAAGGACTTCGTTACCGACCGGGGCAAAATCATAGCCCGCAGGATCACCGGCAACTGCGCCAAGCACCAGAGGGCTCTCACCACTGAAATCAAAAAGGCCAGACAGATGGCACTGCTGTATTACACTGCAACTCACAGCACCGACGTCAGGAAAAAGACAACTTAGGAGTAATCAAAAATGCAGCTGATATTAAGAGCAGACGTGGACAACCTGGGCCGACTGGGCGACGTGGTCAGGGTCAAGCCAGGATATGCCCGCAATTATTTAATCCCTCAAAGACTGGCCTACCCGGCCACCAAGGCCAACCTGAATATCTTTGAGCAGGAAAGAAAACGCCTGCAGGAAAAAATGGATGCCATCCGCCGCGAAGCCCAGAGTCTGGGAGAAAAGCTGGAGGAGGCCGATGTGGTTATACCCGTGCGCGTGGGCGAACACGACAAGCTTTACGGTTCGGTTACCACGGCCATGATTGCCGATGCCCTTGCCCAGCAGGGCATTGATATCGACAAACGCAAAATAGTACTGGACAACCCCATCAGAAGCCTCGGGGAATACGAAATCGGGGTCAAACTCCACCATGACATCCAGGCCAATGTAAAGGTCAGTGTTGTAAGACATGACAGCGAACAAGTCACCGGGCAGTCAGGGGAAGAATCCTGAAGGCAGCGCTCATTCCGGTTCCGGCAGATCCTTTAAAGGCAAAGATGCCTCCAAAAGATCCGGCCAGGACCTGAGCCAGTCCCTGGGAACAGTATCCGCGGACCTGGTAAAAAGAATGCCCCCCCAGAACCTGGAGGCCGAACAGGCGGTTCTGGGCGGGGTTTTTTTATCCAACGAGGTCCTGCATACCCTGGTGGACGTTCTCAGCGAGGAGGACTTCTACTCCCCGGCCCACCGCATAGTCTTCAGGACCTTCCTGGAACTTTACCGCCGCAATACTCCTGTGGACCTGGTCACCGTTCACGAGGAGCTGGAAAAAACCTCCCAACTGGAAAGCATCGGCGGAGCCGTATATCTGGCCTCACTCACCGAGGCCGTGGCTGCCTCGGCCAACGTACATTTTTATGCCCAGATAGTTAAGGAAAAGTCTGTTCGCAGGCACCTGATACAGGCCGCAACCAACATTATCGCCCAGAGCTTCGAGCCGGCCAGCGAAATAAGCGATCTCCTGGACACCTCAGAGCAAAGCATATTCGCCATCAGTGAAGCCAAAACCAAGCCGGTTTTCAGATCCACCAAGGACCTGGTGGAAGATGTCTTTAAGCTTCTGGAGCAAAGGGTAGAGCGCAAGGAACTGGTCACCGGGGTGTCCACCGGATATCACAAGCTGGACGAAATAACCGCCGGCTTTCAACCAACTGACCTTATTATCTGCGCCGGCAGGCCCAGCATGGGCAAAACCGCCTTCGCCCTGAATATGGCCATGCGCTCGGCCGTGGCTCACGGGGTAAAAACAGCCGTATTCTCCCTGGAGATGTCCATGGAGCAGCTCATGATGCGCATGCTCTGCTCCTGGGGTAAGGTGGACCTGAAAAACCTTCGGACCGGATTTTTAAACGACGAGGACTGGACCAGGCTGCATCAAGCCGCCCAGGCCCTTTCCAGGGCTCCCATATATATCGATGACACTCCTGCTTTGTCTTCCATGGAGATGCGGGCCAGAAGCCGCAGGCTCAAATCTGAAAAAGGCCTGGACCAGGTGGTGGTGGATTACCTGCAGCTTATGCGGGCGGGCAGATTCATCGACTCCAGGGAACAGGAAATATCCGAGATATCCAGGTCGCTTAAAGCTCTGGCCAAGGAGCTGAACGTACCAGTGGTAGCCCTGTCCCAGCTGAACCGCAAAGTCGAGGACAGGACCAACAAACGCCCTGTTCTTTCCGACCTGCGCGAATCCGGAGCGATCGAACAGGATGCGGATGTCATTTTGTTTCTGTATCGCGACGGTGTATATAATCCCAAGGAGGACAACCCGCGCAGGGACGTTGCCGAGGTCATCATCGGCAAACAGAGAAACGGTCCAGTGGGAACCGTGGAACTTTCATACCTGGACCGCTTTACCGCCTTTGAAAACCTGACCCATGTCCCGGCCCCTTCCGAAGAAGAAGCTCAGAATCTTTGACCTTTTTTAGCCATGAACCAAGTTTTTTCCTGTAATGTCAGCCACATGCCCCAAGCAGGCATGCCGGCACCATCAACAACCATCAGAAACCGGGGAGATGTATGCAAGTCTTTGACAGGCACGAAGTCCTTGACAGAAATGAAATCGAAAACCTGCAGGCCATAAGGCTTAAGAATACGGTTCACCAGGCCACTGCCTCCAATTTCTACCGCAACAGCCTTGCCCGGGCCAACGTGAAAGTCCCGGATATAAATTCCCACGCAGATATAGCCAGGCTGCCGTTCACCACCAAAGAAGACCTGCGGGAACAATACCCTTTCGGTTTTCTGGCCATGCCCAAGGAAAAAATGGTCCGCCTGCACGCCTCTTCCGGAACCACCGGGTCTCCCACAGTAATTCTGCACACCCAGAACGACCTCAATGTCTGGGCCGACCTGGTGGCCAGATCCATGCACTGCGCCGGGGTCCGCTCCAGCGACGTCTTCCAGAACATGAGCGGATACGGGCTTTTCACCGGGGGGCTGGGCATACATTACGGTGCAGAGAGGCTGGGCTGCCTGACCATCCCCGCCGGCGTAGGGAACAGCAAGCGCCAGATCAAGATGCTCGGGGACTACAAGGTAAGCGTGGCCCATATTATTCCATCATACGCCCTGCACCTGGGCTCGGTTTTTGACGACCAGGGTGTGGATCCGCGCTCCATGCACCTGCGCATCATGCTCATCGGGGCCGAGCCCCACAGCGAGGAAATAAGGAGCAGAATCCAGGAAATTTACGGGGTAAAGGCTTACAACTCCTATGGTCTTTCCGAGATGAACGGCCCCGGAGTTGCCTTCGAGTGCGAGTATCAGACCGGCATGCACCTGTGGGAGGATGCGTATGTGGCGGAAATAATCGACCCCGAAACCCTGGAGCCTGTTCCCGAGGGCCAGACCGGGGAGCTGGTCCTGACCACACTTACCCGGGAAGGAATGCCCATCCTGCGCTACCGCACCCGGGACCTGACCCGTTTTATACCCGGAGAATGTCCTTGCGGGCGCAGCCACAGGCGTATAGATCGGATCACCGGCCGATCCGACGACATGATCGTCATCAAGGGGGTAAACATCTACCCCATGCAGGTGGAAAAAATACTTATGTCCATTCCCGAAGTGGGACAGAACTATATCATCCAGCTTGAGCGCCAGGGTCACATGGACCAGATGCGGGTCAAGGTGGAAATAAGAGATGAGTTTTTTGTGGAGGACATGCGCCGTCTGCAGCAGATTCAGAACAAGATAGCCGGGCTCTTGAGAGAGGAAATACTCATCAGCCCCAAAATAGACCTGGTGGAGCACAATACCCTGCCCCAGTCCCAGGGCAAGGCCACCCGGGTGGTGGACAAGAGGGAAGAAGGAAAATAGTTTAAAAGATGTAATATTAACCATAAATCTGCAAGTTTATGGCTGGATTGTCCAGCTATAACAGGTGGTGAATAGGTATAAAAAACCATCAATCAGGAGTACAAAACATGCCCAAAGTAGCAATCTTTATGGGAAGCAAGTCCGATCTGGACCTGGTCAAACCCTGCGCCAAGATTCTAAGCGACCTGGAAATCGAGCACTTTATGACCATTTCCTCGGCTCATCGCACTCCGGTGCGCACCAAGGAACTGGTGCAGGAGATGGAGTCCAAGGGCTGCAGGGTCTTTATCTGCGCCGCTGGAATGGCTGCTCACCTGGCCGGGGCCGTGGCCGCCCAGACCATCAGGCCGGTTATCGGCATCCCCCTGGCTGCATCCAGCTTGAGCGGCTGGGACTCTCTGCTGGCCACAGTGCAAATGCCTCCGGGCTTTCCAGTGGCCACGGTTGCCCTGGACAAGGCCGGTGCCAGAAATGCAGCCTGGATGGCCGCCCAGATCCTGGCCCTGGAGGATGACGCCCTGGCCGGTAAAATCAGGCAGGCCCGGGAAAAGATGGCCCGGGACGTGGAAGAGGCGGCCCGGGATATATAGTGCAGGAACGTGTCAGTCCGGCCCTTATCTGCCTGGCCTGCATCTTTGCCGGCAGCCTGGTAATAGCCGCGGTCATTTCTTCCAAGATAATCAGCGTGGGTCCCATTGTGGTCCCGGCGGGCATCCTGGCCTACTGCCTGACCTTTGTGGCCTCGGATGTCATAAGCGAAATCTGGGGGAAAAACACGGCCAGGCAGGTGGTGGCCGGAGGCTTTGCAGCCCTGGTGGTCTGCCTGGGCCTTATACACCTGGCCCTGGCCTGGCCCGCCGCCCCTTTCTGGGAAGGGGGCCAGGCCTTTGAAGAGGTCCTGGGGGCTGCTCCCAGAATCATCCTGGCCTCTCTGGCTGCATACATTGTCAGCCAGTACCACGATGTCTGGGCTTTTCATTTCTGGAAAAAGACATTTCGCGGCAGGCACCTGTGGCTTAGAAACAATCTCTCCACCGCAGTATCCCAGCTCCTGGACAGCACCATCTTCATCTGTATAGCCTTTCTGGGGGTCATGCCCGTACTGCCCCTGATCCTGGGCCAGATGGCGGTCAAACTCATCATAGCCTTCCTGGATACCCCGCTGGTGTATCTTTTGGTGTGGCTGCTCAAAAAACCCGGCAGCCAGGAGAATTACTCTGCCACAGGGTAACAAATCAATTACAGTCCCTTCTGGCCTATATCCCGGCGGTAGTACAAGCCCTCAAAGGATATCTTCTCCACGGCCCGGTAACAGCGCTCAATGGCATCTCTTAGTTCCGAACCCAGAGCTGTTACTCCCAGCACCCGGCCTCCATTAGTGACCAGACGCCCTTCTTTATATGCTGTACCAGCATGAAAAACCTTGACTAAGGGATCCGTTTCAGCCTCTTCAATACCGGTTATTTCATGCCCCTTGGTATACTTGCCCGGGTACCCACCCGCTGAAAGGACAACACATACGCTGGCCTCATCTTTTATCTGCAGATTTCTTTCAGCTGCCCTGCCGTGTACGCAGGCCATGATCACCTCCAGAAGATCCGAGTCCAGGCGCATAAGCAAAGGCTGACATTCGGGATCACCGAAGCGGACATTGTACTCCAGCACCCTGGGGCCTTCTTCACTGCAAATAAGTCCAGCGTATAGAACCCCCTTGAAGAGCTGGTC
>NZ_QYZY01000056.1:0-1446 GCF_003838035.1 Desulfonatronospira sp. MSAO_Bac3
AAAAGGACACCCTGCCCAACAACCACTCCATGCAGGTGCGCATCAACTGCGAGGATCCCCAGCAGGATTTCGCTCCCAATGCCGGGCTCATTACCAGATACCAGTCCCCCGGCGGACAGGGCGTGCGCGTGGATTCATGCATAAGTGCCGGGTATCACTTCCCTTCTCAGTATGATTCAGCAGCAGCACTGCTCATTGTCTACGGCAGGACCTGGAACAAAATCGTGGGCACCATGGAAAGAGCTCTCAATGAATACATAGTAGGGGGACTTAAAACCACCATTCCTTTTCATCGCCGGGTTATGGCCAATGCCCAGTTTCGAAGCGGCGAGTATGATACCAACTTTGTGGGCCAGACCCCGGAACTTATGGTTTACCGGGACCGGGAGCCGGAGGCCCTGCGCCTGTCCAAGCTGGTGGCGGAGATATCCGCCAGGGGATACAATCCCCACGTGGAACTGGGGGAGTACCGGGGAGTACATGACAAGAGACTGGGGCGTATACAACCGGTGCTGCCGTCTCTAAAACACGACGACTACCAGTATCCATACCCCAGGGGAGACAGGGATGCGGTTCTGGATTATATCCGGGACAGCGATCATATTCATTTCACTGATACCACCACCAGGGATATAACCCAGTCCAATTCAGGCAACAGGTTCCGCCTGGCCGAGGACAGGCTCATCGGTCCCTACCTGGACAGGTGCGGGTTCTTTTCCCTGGAAAACGGGGGAGGAGCGCACTTTCACGTGGCCATGATGGCCAACATGACCTATCCTTTCAGCGAGGCCAGGGAGTGGAACCATTTCGCCCCCAACACCCTGAAGCAGATACTTATCCGTTCCACCAACGTCCTGGGATACAAGCCCCAGCCCAAGAATATCATGCGCCTCACAGGAGAGATGATCTGCGAAGACTACGACGTTATCCGCTGCTTTGATTTTCTGAACCACATCGACAATATGCTGCCCTTTGCCCAGGTGGCCATGAGTCATAAGAAAAATATATTTGAACCGGCCATCTCCCTTTCCTATGCCCAGGGATTCGACATCAAGCACTACATGGGAGTGGTGGACGAGATAGTAAACCTCATGAGCAGGGCTACGGCCATGGCCCATGACAAGGTCCTCAAGAAATTCATCCTGGGACTAAAAGACATGGCCGGTGTCTGTCCCCCCTGGTTCATCAGGGAACTGGTAAGCAAGATACGCACCAAATATCCCGAGCTTATTGTACACTACCACCGCCATTACACGGACGGACTGTTTGTGCCTGCTGTGGCCGAAGCAGCCAGGGCTGGGGCGCATATAGTGGATACAGGTATAGGGGCATCGGTTCGCTGGTACGGCCAGGGCGAGGTTCTGTCCACTGCAGCCTATATCGAAGAACTGGGCATGAAGACCAACCTGAACAAGGATATGATCCGTCAGTGCGGCTTTGTCTTAA
>NZ_QYZY01000057.1:0-78056 GCF_003838035.1 Desulfonatronospira sp. MSAO_Bac3
GGGGAGACACTGGAAGCGGATCTGCAGCTTTCGGATGTGGAGCGCTTTCTGGGCGGAAGCTATACCATTCCCAGCTTCATGCGCCCGGATCAGCGCCTCATCCTCAAATCAGGCTACAGGGAAGAATACCAGGACGCCTATGATGCCACCAGCATATCCGCCACAGGCACCGTGGACCGCGATCTGACCCGTGAATTATCCGTGGGCGCTGGAGCAGGCTACAGACTGGCCCAGGTTGAACAGATGGGAGAGAAAACAGACCTGGGGCTTCTTTTTTTCCCGGGCAACCTCCTGTATGATGCCCGTGACAATGAACTGGACCCTTCCCAGGGCCTGCGCTTCAACCTCAGGCTTACTCCATTTCTGGACACCATGGATCTGGAAACCAGGTTTCTCAAGACTTATGCCAGCCTGAGCAATTACCTGGAGCTTTGGCCTCAAAGGATCGTTCTGGCCAACAGGGTGGCCTACGGGGCCATCGGGGCGGAAGACAAAAGAAAAGTGCCTCCGGACGAGCGGTTTTATGCCGGAGGCGGAGGCTCCATCCGGGGATACGCCTACCAGAAGGTGGGGCCCATGGAGGATGGTGATCCCATAGGGGGGCTGGCCCTGGCCGAGGTCAATACGGAGCTGCGGTTCAAGCTCAGCCGCAACTCAGGTCTGGTGATGTTTCTGGATGGCGGACAGGCCTACGAGGATTCATACCCGGATTTTTCTGAAAATCTCAGGTGGGGAACAGGTATCGGCTACCGCTATTATACAGATTTCGGCCCCTTAAGGGCTGACATTGCCTTTCCCCTGAACCGCAGAAGCAAGGACTCGGCATATCAGCTTTATTTGAGCATCGGGCAGGCTTTTTAAGATGTCAGATGTCAAAGATCAGAGATCAGAGGTGCATCATTTAAGATGAAAAGATATATAAAACGTGGAATTATTGCCCTGGGCATCCTGCTGGTGCTGCTGGTGCTCCTTGTGGGGGCGGCCCTGGCCTGGCTGCAGACAGATTCCGGGCAGAAGCATCTGGAGTCCACCCTAAACCGGGTCCTGGTCTGGGAAGACGGCCGGGTCGAGATAAGCGGTATCTCGGGCAGAATTCCTTTCAACTTCGAGGTCCAGAGCATAGAAATACACGATAAAGACGGTGTCTGGCTGGAATTGCAGGATTCAGGGCTTGACTGGTCTTTGGGGGATCTTTTTCAGGGGCGGATAGTGGTGAGAAAACTCGGAGCCGCGGCCCTTTACATGTCCAGAGCTCCGCACACTGAGCCCATGGAAGAACCTGAAGTGCCTGATGAACTTAAAAAGAAGCTTGAATGGAAATGGCCGTTGCCGCCTCTTATCGTGGAAAGCCTGTATCTGGACAGAGCGCGCATGGGTGAAGAGGTCCTGGGGGAAGAAGCAGAGTTCTTTATGCAGGGGGCGCTGTCGGCGTATCAGACAGGATTTGCCGTGGACGGCCTGAATATCAGCCGGCTGGACAAAGATGAAACCAGCCTGGATATGTCCATGGATTTTTCTCACAATTCCCATGAGCTGGAGTTGTACCTGCGTTTTTTCGATTCGGCCACACTGCCTGCACTCGTTCCTGCAGAAGATATGCCCGACAGCCTGGAGCTTGTCCTGGAAGGCACGGGACCTGTCCAGGACTGGCCGGGCAGCTTGACGGTCAGGGGCGGAGATCTTCTGGACCTGGCCATGGACATGAATATGAAGCTCCTGGAGGAGAGCCTGGAGTTTTCGGCCGATGCAGAAGCTTCCATAAGCCCGGCAATAGCTCCCGAGCCCCTGGATTTTTACTTAGGCCACCCCCTGCATCTGAAAACGCAACTGAGCATGGATTATGCTGAAAACCTGTTGAGCCTGCAGAGCCTGCACCTGGACTCGGAGCAGTTCAGTCTTGACTCCCGGGCCGAGCTTGTCCTGGATGAAATGTTTATGCAGGGCAGCGCTGAGATGCTGGTACAAGATTTAAATCCTCTACTGGATAAGGCACAGTTTGCTTCCACCAGTCCTGCAGAGCTCGAAGCAGAGTTTCATGGGCCGGTCACCTCTCCGGGAGGCCAGGTGAACCTCCGGCTGGAGGAACTCAAGGGGCATGACCTGGATCTGGCAAGTCTTCACCTGCAGGCGGATCTGGAATATCCCGGTGAAGTAAACGGCACCACGGCCCTGGCCCGGGGCAGGGTAATGCTCCAGGGGCTGGGGTATGAACATTATCCGCAGCTTCCCGGCGAAATGGAAATCGGTTTTGATGTGGATTACGCCGACAGCGGCCTGGTGGATTTTAAGGAGCTAAGGCTTGTCTCCCGGAATCTGGAAGCCCTTGCCCGGGGCCGGATTGACCTTGATGATCTAAATTTCGAGGCTGCACTGGAAAGCAAAATCTCTGCCCTGGAAAATCTCATGCCCGAGGAAGCTGCGGACCTGGAGCTTGCAGGTTCTCTAAACTTCAAGGCCGATACTCACGGAAATATTGCAGAGGAGACCTACAACCTGCAGTTGTCCCTTTCCGGTGAAGAGTTCAGCTCCGGGCAGGACCTTCTTGATGCTCTCGTGGGTGACAAGCCGGGCCTGAGAGCTGCAGCATCCATGTCTGAACCTTACATCCTTGAGCTTGAAGAACTGGAGCTCATCACCAAGGAGGCCGAGTTTTTTTCATCCGGGCTGGTGGACCTGAAAAAAATGGATATGGACATTGAGGCCGGCCTGGACATGGCCAGCCTGGAGTTTCTGGGAGCGACCCTGGACCGGGAGACGGGCGGCAGCCTGTCTGCAAGGGCCACGGCCAGGGGCGGCCCCGAGGAGCTCGAACTGAATCTGGATGCCGGTCTTGACGGGGTTAAGCCTGGTGCGGACCTGGATCTCATGGATATCCAGGCTTCCGTGGATTCGGTTTATACCCGGGAGAGTTTTTCGGGAAAAGTCCAGGCCTCACTGGATTCAGAGCAGGGGAGTGTGGAGCTTGGCTCCGACTTTGAGCTGGTTGAAAAAAATCTCAAGGTGGCCAACCTGTTTCTATCCGGATTTGATTCCAGCGTGCGCGGGGACCTGGATCTGGATCTGGATACTTTTCTGGCTCAAGGTGCGCTGGACGTGGATGTCCCGGAACTGTCCGCCTTCGCCGGGCTGGCCGGCCTGGAAATCTACGGCGATCTTCAAGGCAGTGTTTTCCTGGACAAAACCCGGGACAGGCAGGACGCGACCCTGGATTTTCAGGCCATGGACCTGTTGGTGGACAGCATGAGTGTTGTCTACCTGGAGCTTGCAGGGCAGGGGCAGGACCTTTTTGCCGACAGGAACTACAATATCGAGCTGAACCTGGCCGGCCTGGACCTGGGTGAGGCATATCTCAGCTCATGGGAGACTGAAGTGCAGGGGCAGGATACGGACTTAGGCCTTGTCACCAGTCTGGAGGGCCGGGCTGTGTATCCTTTGGAGCTCAAGGCTGATGCCTCATACTCCTTAGACAGGGGGGATCATTTGATAGACCTGGATGTGCTGCAGGGCATTTATGCCTTTGAAGATTTCTCCCTTTTAAAGCCCTTTCAGGTAAAGGTGGGGGATGAAGAAATAAACATAAGTCCGGGTGAGCTGGCCTGGGGAGACGGCCGGCTGGAATTTCACGGCGGCCTTAATTCTGAAGAAGTGTTTTTTGAGGCAGAGCTGCATGATATTTTACTGAGCCAGCTTCCCCTGGAGGCCTTCGAAGTTGTTGAGGGCCGGCTGACCGGTGATTTCAAGGTGCATGGAGATCCTGCCGGGCCGGTGGTCACAGCAGGGGTCGGGCTAAGCGAGCTTCGATCAAGGCACCCGGATATGGAAGATATGCCCCGTCTGGACGTGAATGCGGACCTGCTTGTGGAAGACGGTGCAGTGCAGCTCAAAGCCGCTTTGTTTCAGGGCCCTGATGAACTTCTCGGTCTGGAGCTTGGCCTCCCTGCTGTCTTTTCCCTTGAACCGGCGGTATTTGAACTGCAGGATCCGGCTGTCCTGCAGGGCAGGCTGGTTTCCGATGTTGAACTGGCCAAGGTGGCTCCCCTTTTCCTGCCGCCGGAGCTTACCCTTTCAGGTATTTTACAGTCAGGGGTGGATATATCCGGAACACTGCATGAGCCTGAGCTGGACGGAAAAATAGAACTGGATGACGGCGTTTTTGAGCATACAGTGGCCGGGGTTTACTTAAAGGATATCAATGCGCTGATCCGGGGCAGAAACGACCAGGTAGTCCTGGAAGAGCTTGCAGCAAGTGATGGTGAGGCGGGCAGGATCAGGGGCAGTGGCAGTCTTGGTCTGGATCCGGAAATGGAAATGCCCTGGGATTTCGATCTGCAGATTGAGAATACCAATATTTTGAGACATCCGCTGGCTGTAGTCAATATAACTTCCTGCGACCTGGAGCTTTCCGGGGATATGACCCGGGCTTCAGTAAAGGGGTCCTTGACCTTTGGAAGCATAGACGCGCGCCTGCCTCCGGGGTCCCCACCAGGCGTGGTGCACATTGATGTAACGGAAAAGAACAAGCCTCCAAGTGATCTGCCTCCCCCGCCCAGGCAGATGGATCTGGAAGACTATCCAGTGGATCTGGACCTGGAGCTCAATTTTCCAGCCCGTGTATATGTGCGAGGGCGGGGCCTTGACTCTGAATGGGCCGGACACCTCTATATTGACGGCAAGGCCCATGAACCAAGGATACGCGGGGAGCTGAGCCCTGTAAGAGGCCGCTTTACATTCCTTGACCGCAGGTTCGATCTGGACCGTGATTCCCAGGTTTATCTTGATGGGGCATATCCCCCGGACCCCACCCTGGATATGAGGGCGCACTACCGCCAGAGGGACAGGAATATAACTGTGCGTATTCACGGCCGCGCCCTGAACCCGGATCTGGACCTGGAGTCAGATCCGCCCATGCATGAGGACGAAATCCTGGCCTGGATTCTTTTCGGACGGGACCTCTCAGATCTTACCCCCTTTCAGGCGCTGACCCTTTTGAATGCCGTACGTACTCTGGCAACAGGGGAGGCCGGTCCGGGAGTCATGGACCAGGTGCGGTCCCTGGTGGGAGTGGATGACATCCAGGTCACCAGGGACGATGAAGGAGAACTGCAGTTCGGCCTGGGCAGATATGTGCATGAAAGGGTTTACATGCAGGTCAAGAAGGGGACAGCTCCGGGGTCTGACGAAGTGGCGGTGGAGGTTGAGCTTACCCCGAGGATATCCCTGGAAGGAAGTGTGGAGGCCGATGCCGACGGCGGGGTGTTTCTCTTCTGGAAGCGCGACTACTGAACACTTAAGCAAAACATTGCGATGACACGGACGGTCCTCTTCCAGGAGACGACTTTAAAATCTGTTTTTCCCAGCGCGGATGACAAGGCCGGACAGCCGTGCTCAGACGGGTTGCGGGCAGAAAGCAAAGAGCTGGAAAGGTGCTTTGAAGGTCATACATCTGATTTTCGACTTTTTGCAGTCATATCTGCAAGGGCAAGAAAACACTCTATCATGACGGTCATGAAGATCATGAAGTCAGGAAAAAACAGCAATTTTCCGCCACAATCATGCTTTTACCGGTGACGGCACCGAAAGTATCGGGGGCTTTGCACATGACCTGGTCTATCGATACTGATTTCGCCCCGACCCCGATGTCAGGCTGGTGCAGTCCAGCGCACTGGAGTGTATGCAAATGACACTGTTGTCACAAAGTATACCGCATCAACATGTTTTTTGTGTATCTGCTATCAATACAAAAATAGTTGTGAATAGAGGCCAGCTGCCGCACATCGATGCAAAGTTACCGCCCGCCTTGATAGCTTTGCAGGACGTCTTTTGTGAAACAATGCACAAGTAAGTCTATTTTTTTGAAAGAATTGTTAAAAAAGTTTCTTTTTTTGGTTGACATCACCATAGGTTCTTGTCTACGTCTTTATCAGTTTTGCCACGATGATGAACCGGCTGTGTTCCATCCTTCAAATGTCTAACGCAAAAGGAAGTAGGCCGTTATGAGCGTTTCCTGGCTACATATAGCGATAATCTATTTCTTTGTTCTGGGCATTGTCTTTTTTGCAGTAGTCCCGTTTCTCCTTTCCCACCTCCTGGCCCCCAAAGCCCGGGCCGAAAAATTAAGGATGCCTTACGAATGCGGCATGATTCCTCATGGATCCGCATGGGTCAAATTCGGGATAAACTACTACTTCTACGCCCTGATATTTCTGGCCTTTGACGTGGACGTCCTCTTCCTCTTTCCGGTGGCCACTCACTATGTTGAGGCGCCCGATCTGGTCAGCTTCATTAAGCTGCTGATCTTTATCGTTATTCTGTTCGCCTCAGTCATCTACTTCTGGAAAAAAGGAGTCTTTACATGGCCCAAGAAAATCAAACCCTAACACATGCATATGCTGACACCAGCTATGACGAACCCATAATCGACCATGCACCTGTTCAGAAAATTCTGAACATCTGCAGGGCCATGTCTCTATGGCCCATGACTTTCGGGCTGGCCTGCTGCGCCATAGAAATGATGGGTTTCGGCATGGCCAGGTTTGATTCGGCCCGTTTCGGGGCTGAAGTTTTCAGACCGTCTCCGAGGCAGTCGGATTTGATGATCGTCGCCGGTACAGTCAATAAAAAACTGTCACCCTTAGTGACAATGCTCTACGAACAGATGCCCTCTCCCAAGTGGGTCATTGCCATGGGCAACTGCGCCATCTCCGGCGGTCCCTTTGTCTACAAGAACCAGTACGGTATCGTGGAAGGAGTGGATCGCATAATACCGGTGGATGTCTATGTGCCGGGGTGTCCGCCCAGGCCTGAAGGCCTGCTGGAGGGGCTTTTTCAGGTCCAGAAGAAAATCACCGGCAGACGCTGGTGGCCTGTGCCTGAAACAGCAACTAAAAGCGAACAATGGTAATTTACATTTTTACCTGCTTTTGAAGTAATACTTTTATATAGCATGCTGAAATTGTAGCAGATCATAACGCAGACCAGCGCCTGAAAATGTTCTCTGCACCCTGCCCAAGGAGGTAAGTTGATGAGCGAAGAAAACGCCCAGCCGGAACAGGCGGCCGAGAAAACAAAAAAAGCTGAAAAAGCCGCCGGGAAAGAAGCCAAAAAGGAAGAGCCGCAGGGTCCTGCATATACCGGTTATGACGCCGATTTTTTCGTGACCCCCCAGGACCTCCTGAATGCCGTGGGCAAGCTGGATCAGGCCGGCTTTTTTCTGGAAGACGTTTCCTGTGTAGATATGCAGGAGGGCTTTCAGATGGTCTATCACTTTGATCGTTTTGATCAGCCAGGCCGGGTGGGAATCCGGGTCATGATCTCTAAGGAAAATCCTGAAGTCCCTTCCATTTACGATATTTATCCCGGAGCGGCTTGGCATGAAAGGGAGTGCTTCGATTTTTTCGGGGTGCGCTTCAAGGGTCATCCCAATCTGCTGCCACTGTTGCTGGCTCCGGACCATGACGGACCACCGCCTCTGCTCAAAGAAGAATCTGCACTCAAGGACCTGCACCAGATTTATCCGGACCGGGCACACAGCCCCGTCTCCGCTGACAGCCAGGAATTTATCCAGGCAATCACCAACTGTTCCAACAAACCAAGCAGGGATCAATCATGAACCTTGATCTGAGATTAGACACCAAGGGGGATTTTTATTCCCAGAGGTTCCAGCCCACAGAGCGCGAGGATACTCTGGTCCTGAACATGGGGCCTCAGCATCCATCCACTCACGGAGTACTGCGCATTCTGCTGGAAATCGACGGTGAGTATATTTTAAGGGCCGAACCGGTTCTGGGGTATATTCACCGCATGCACGAGAAGATGGCCGAGGTGATGAGCTACCCCCAGTATCTGCCCAACCCCGGGCGTACCGACTATCTGCACGCCCTGGCCTGGAACTGGGCTCATGTGGCTGCCGTGGAAAGGCTTATGGGCATCGAGGTTCCGGAAAGGGCCGAGTACATCAGGGTCATCACCTGTGAACTCAACCGGATATCTTCGCACCTTCTGTGGTGGGGGGCCATTCTCCTGGATCTTGGGGCGTTTACTCCCATCATGTACGCCTTTGACGACAGGGAAAGGATCCAGGACATTATGCAGCGCAACACCGGGTCCAGGCTGACCTACTGCTATTACCGCTTCGGCGGGGTGTCCGCGGACATCGACGACAAGTTCATTGAAGCTACCAGGGCCGAATGCGCCAGGCTCAAGGATAGGGCCAAGATGTTCAAAGACCTGGTCACGGACAACTTCATCCTGCGCAAACGAATGGAAGAAGTTGGAGAGATCCCCATTGATACCTGCCGCAAGTACGGAGCCACCGGACCGGTACTGCGGGGGTCCGGACAGGCTTACGATGTGCGGCGCGCAGAACCATACTCCATTTACAACCGTTTCGACTTCAACATACCTACCTACGACACATGCGACTCCATGGGCCGCTACCTGGTGCGCATGGATGAGATACAGGAGAGTATCAAAATAATCGAACAGGCCCTGGATACCCTGCCTGAAGGCGATTATATCCTGCCCAAAGCCCCCAAGCGTCCCAAGCCTCCGGCGGGCGATGTATACTTCGCTTTAGAAGGGGCACGGGGGAAAATAGGGATGCACCTGGTAAGCGACGGGGGCAAGTCCCCGTATCGCCTCAAGCTGCGGGCCCCCGGCTTCTCCAACCTGAGCCTTTTTTCCGAAGTCGCCCAGGGAACGCTCATCTCGGACGCCATCGCGATTCTGGCAAGCCTTGACCTGGTAATACCGGAGATAGACAGATGATAGATGCAATACCTACGCCGTTTATTATTATTTTTGTGGGCCTGCTGGCGATTATGGCCTTTGTCGGTCTTAACGCAGTGGTCCTGGTGTACCTGGAAAGGAAAGTAGCCGGTTTTATCCACAGGAGACCCGGTCCTTACGAAGTGGGTCCCCCATGCTTTCCTCACGGAATCCTGCAGCCTGTTGCCGACGGCCTCAAACTCGTGGGCAAGCAGATCTTTACTCCCAAGGGGGCGGACAGCTTCCTGTACTGGCTGGCCCCGATGATCTCCATTGCCCCGGCCATAGTCTGCTTTATCGCCATTCCCTTCGGGCCGCATCTGCAGGTAATAAACACCAATGTGGGCCTGATTCTGATCCTGGCTTTTACCGGGATCAACGTACTGGCCCTGTGTCTGGCCGGCTGGGCCTCACAGAACAAATACGGCCTCATAGGGGCGGCCAGAGATATCTCCCAGGGTGTGGCCTATGAAATTCCTCTGCTCCTGGTGGTCCTGTCCATTGTGTTTATGACCGGAACCTTCAACCTTTTCGACATCGCCGACGGACAGGGAACCTGGCCGTGGCAGTGGTACATAGTATATCAGCCTCTGGCTTTTATCCTCTTTTTTATCTGTGCCCTGGCCGAAACCAACAGAAACCCCTTTGACCTGCCCGAAGCCGAAAGCGAACTTACCGCCGGATTTCACACCGAATACTCAGGCATGGCCTTTGCCTGCTTTTTTCTGGCGGAATACGCCTACATGGTGGTGGCAGCCTGCATCATGGCCATTCTTTTCCTGGGCGGATTCCAGGGGCCTGGTGCTCCCGGAATATGGTGGTTTCTGGCCAAGGTGTATGTCCTGCTGCTGATCATGATCTGGATCAGGTGGACTTTTCCAAGGGTGCGGTTTGATCAGCTGCTCAATATCTGCTGGAAATGGCTGATCCCCCTTGCCGTTCTTAATCTTCTGATAACCCTAGCGGTGATTGCCTTATGATAGTCAAAAGCTTGAGCGAAACCCTGTCGGGCATGTGGAGCCTTCTGGTGGGAATGAAGGTGACTGCGGGCAACTTTAAGTCTTCTCAGATAACCGTCCACTACCCGCGCCAGGTTACTGACCTGGAAGGCTACCGGGGACACATAGAGCTTGTTCCAAGCGATAATGACCCGACGAAGTCCAAGTGCATAGCCTGCATGAATTGCGTGCGTATCTGCCCGGGGGGATGCATATCTATTACGGCCAGCAAGCCCAAGAAGAAGGCGGCAGAGGAGAAGAAGGAGACTTCAGGGACCGAGGCCGAGGCTTTGCCCGAGGGCAAGAAGGAAGCCCCTCCCAAGAAGGCCAAGCCTGAACCGCAGTCCTTTGTCCTGGACTACAACTATTGCTGCCTGTGCGGACTGTGTGTGGAGAGCTGTCCTTCAGGGGCGCTGAGGTACTCCAGCGACGTTTATGTAGCTGGATTCAGCAGGCAGGAGTTTGTCTACGACCTGTTGTCCAGATTGCAATATCAGGCTCAGAACAAGGAGCAGTAAATGGAAAATCTGGAATACGAAAGACTGGCATGGGCGGTGCTCTTCGGGCATATCGCCATAATAGTTGTCGGCGGATTTATGACAGTACTGTCCCAGAGTCTGGTCCGGGCGCTTGTAGGACTGATAATGACCCTTCTTGGGGTGGCCGGGCTGTTTTTCCTCATGGCCGCCCCCTTTATCGCCCTGATGCAGATCCTCATTTATGTCGGCGCAGTCAGCGTGCTGATATTTTTCGCCATCATGCTTACCAGTGCATGGCCGGGCGGAGACGAAAGCGGCAAGATATCATTCAGAAGAATCATTTTCGCCGGACTGGCTGCCGTATCTCCGGCAATCTTTCTGGGCATGGCGGCCATACACACTGCTCCACCTTCCTTCCTTGTTCCCCATGAAACCGAGGTGAGCACTCTCGGCCGCTTCTTTCTGGAAGATTTTATTCTGCCTTTTGAATTGATTTCTCTACTTCTGACTGTGGCCATGGCCGGAGCTGTGGTTCTGGCTTTTGAAATGAGGAGGAAAAAATGAGCGTAATGACCATCTATCATCTGGTGGCCATATTTCTGCTGTGTATCGGCATTTTCGGCATAGCATACAGAAGGACACTTATAGGAACAGTTCTGGGCATAGAACTGATACTTAACGGTGCCGGCCTGAGTATAATGGCATCAGCCCAGCTTACGCCCGCTCCCGACGAACTGGGACAGGTAGGTACTCTTCTGGTAATGGGCATCGCCGCTGCCGAAGCTACTCTCCTGCTGGCCATTTTTCTAGTAGTCTCGAGGCGCTTCAAAAACGTTGATGCCGGCAAACTGATCACCATGCGAGGTTAGAAATGACTGAGTTTGTCTCTTCCTCTTATGTGCTGCTGCCCCTGGCAATTACCCTGGTTGCACCCTTCATCATTCTGCTGCTCAAGAACCATATAAACCTCAGGGAAATGGTGTCATTTATAGCCGGCGCGGCAACGTTCATCTCCATTCTGTATATGGTGCCCTCAGTCCTTGACGGTACCATTTACACATTTACCCTTTTCACCCTGTTGCCCGGCATCACTGTTTCCTTCGCAGTTGACGGGCTATCTCTGATCTTCGCCCTGCTGGCATCTTTTCTGTGGATCATCGCCACCAGCTACAACATCGGCTACATGCGGTCTCTTAAAGAACACGCTCAGACCAGGTATTACTTCTGCTTTGCAGTGGCCATATTCGGAGCGGTTGGCGTAGCTTTCAGCGCCAACATTTTTACCCTGTATCTCTTTTATGAGATAATCACCATTTTTACCTACCCCCTTGTGGCGCATCATCAGGACGAAGAAGCCTACAGCGGAGCCAGAAAATACGTGGTCTATCTCATGGGCACCGCCAAACTTTTTCTGCTCCCTGCGATGATCATGACCTATGTCCTCTGCGGCACCCTGGACTTTCATCTGGGAGACATGGTTCAGGGTATATTCCCTGAAGACGCCCCTACACACTGGGTGGTTCTGACGTATTTTCTGTTTGTGTTCGGTCTGGCCAAGGCTGCCATCATGCCTCTGCACAACTGGCTGCCGTCAGCCATGGTCGCTCCTACGCCTGTATCAGGCCTTCTGCACGCTGTGGCGGTGGTCAAGGCCGGAGTCTTCTCCATCAGCAGGGTGATCCTCTCCGGGTTCGGCGTGGAAACCATGGAAGCACTTCATCTAGGAATCATTACCGCTTATCTTGCTGCCTTCACAATCATTGTAGCTTCCATCATAGCCCTGACCAAGGATGACCTTAAAGCCAGGCTGGCCTACTCCACAGTAAGCCAGCTTTCTTATGTGATCCTGGGGGTAGCCCTGCTCGCCCCCCTGGCTGTAGCGGGGGGAAATATGCACATAGCCCATCACGGCTTCAGCAAGATCACGTTGTTTTTTGCTGCCGGAGCAATATATGTGGCCACCCACCAGAAAAAGATCAGCATGCTCTCCGGGCTTGGCAGGAAAATGCCCTGGACCTTCGGGGCGTTCAGCGTGGCCGCGTTGAGCATGATTGGAGTGCCGCCCGTGGCCGGGTTCATCTCCAAGTGGTATATGATCACAGGGGCCATGGATGCTGGCCATATGCTTTTCGTATTCGTGCTCATGGCCAGCACAATCCTTAATACGGCCTACTTCGGCCAGATAATTTACAAGGCCTTTTTTGAAGCGCCTGCACCCGGCGTCAATATCGAAAGCTACAGGGAAGCACCGTTGTCCATGGTAGTGCCCATCTGCATTACAGCTGCCATATCTGTTTTCCTTGGACTGTACCCAACTGTCTTCTATCAATTCATTGAACTGTTGCTGGGCGTTTAAGACCTGGATAACACAATATCAAGGGAGTTTAGACATGGATCTGGCCAAAATTCTGGAGTATCTAAAAGAAAGGACCGACATACTGGTCAAGTTGTCCTATCTGGTACTGGGATTGCTGCTTGCTTACGATGCCCTGTTCCTGGACAAAACTCCAGCTCACACCTGGATCGAACATTTTCCCGGATTCTGGTCAATCTTCGGGTTCGGAGCCTGCGTGATAATTATCCTCGTTTCCAAGTGGTACGGCAAGCTGGGCATCATGACCAGGGAGGACTACTATGATAACTGATATCTGGATACATCCAACCGCTGTCCTGCTTCTGGGTGTACTTCTGATGCCTGTTTTCAGGGGTCAGGCCAGACCGGTTTATCTCCTGACGGTCCCTATCCTGGCCTTTGGGGCCGTGCTTACCATGAGCCAGGGAGTACACGCCGAATACCAGTTCATGAACTGGGAGCTGGTATTCGGCAACGTAGACCGGTTAAGCCTGGTCTTCGCCCATATCTTTACCCTTTTCTGCATTATTGCAACCCTTTATGGACTGCATGTGCGGGAAAACGGGCAGATCATGGCCGCATGGACATACGTGGCTGGCTCTCTCGGGGTAACCTTCAGCGGCGACTTGTTGACTCTCTTTGTTTTCTGGGAACTGATGGCCTTTTCTTCGGTTTTCCTGGTCTGGTACCGCCGCACAGACGAATCCCTGGCAGCAGGCTTCAGATATCTTCTGGTGCATGGATTCGGAGGAGTGGTATTGCTGGCCGGTATAGTAATTCACTACAATACAACCGGTGACCTTTCCTTTGGTCAGTTCAACGTGGCTGAACCCACCCTGGCTATCTACCTGATCATGATCGGCTTCATTCTCAATGCTGCGGCAGTCCCGCTGCATGCATGGCTTCCTGACGCCTACGGCGCAGGCACGTTTATGGGTTCAGTGTTCATGTGCGCTTTTACTACCAAGACCGCGGTCTACGTTTTGGCCAGGGGCTTCGCAGGTATGGAGATACTTATTATCCTGGGCGTCATCATGGCCCTGTACGGAGTTGTATACGCGGTACTTGAAAACGACCATCGCAGACTTCTGGCTTATCACGTAATCAGCCAGGTGGGCTACATGGTAGCTGGAGTGGGTATTGGAACTCAACTGGCCATCAATGGTGTAGTGGCCCATGCCTATGCCCATATCCTTTACAAGGGCCTGCTTTTCATGGGTTGCGGTACTGTTTTGTACATGACTGGAAAGAGCAAGTTTACAGAACTGGGCGGGCTGTACAAAAAAATGCCCTGGACCTTTGTGTTCACCCTCATCGGAGGCCTATCCATATCCGCCTTTCCCCTGTTCAGCGGGTTTGTCAGCAAATCCATCATTGTTTATGCCAGCTTTGATGATCACCTGTACTGGGCTGCATTCCTGCTGACACTTGCTTCTGCAGGAACATTTCTGCATACCGGACTTAAAGTGCCCTATTTCATCTGGTTCGGCAAAAACAATTGCAGCCAGGAAACATGGGACAATGCCAAGGATCCGGGCTGGAACATGATGACTGCCATGGCCATTGCCTCAGTGCTGTGCATCTTTATCGGCATCTATTATCCGTGGTTGTACAATATGCTGCCCCATTCCATAGACTTCCAGCCTTACACCGCTTACCACACCATGGAAGTGCTGCAGATTCTTCTGTTCACTGCGCTGGGTTTCTTCCTGTACCTGAAGAAGATCACCCCGGAACCCACCATAGCCATTGATATGGACTGGTTTTACCGCAAAGGCGCCAGAAGGTTTATGGCCCTGGCCAAAAATCCAGTGGAATCCATCGATTCTTTCTGGGGTAATCTCTACCACAGATTGGGCCTGGCCGCGCTCATGGGAGCTGCCAGGAAAACAGTGGGCTTTGACAGCAAGGGCATAGACGGTGTTGTGGACGGTTCGGCATACGGTGTCATGAAAATCGGCAGAAATATCAACAGGACTCAAACCGGTAACATTCAGGAATATCTTGGGGCAGGAGTATTCCTGGCGTTGATTGTGGCTGCTTATGTCTTTTTCTATTACTTCTGAATCAGCGCTCATGGTTAACTGCTTTAGCTGTGCCGCAGCATTGTGAAGCACATGAAAAAACAGGCACACCATAATGAACACGCAACTGACATTGATGGCCGATTCCTGAATAATTAACGTACTTTCCTTGAATCATAACGCATTAAACTGTTGGAGACTTTACCAATGAATGCTAGTTGGCCGGTACTAAGCACCTTGATTTTCTTTCCTCTTGCGGCGTCAGTGCTGATAATGTTCCTGCGCAGGGAAACAACTGTGCGCTGGGTGGCTCTGGCCGCAGGCCTGATTGAAATAATTCTGGCTTTGCCTTTGTTGAGCTTCAACATTGGATATGCAGGCTTCCAGTTTGTTGAGAAGTATACCTGGATACCACAGTGGAACATCAGCTATTATGTAGGTGTTGATGGAATCAGTTTTCTTCTGGTGCTAATGACCGTGGCCCTGTTGCCCTTCTATGTACTCTGCTCCTGGTCATACATCAAGACCAGGGTCAAGGAATTTCATATCTGCCTGATGATCATAACCTCTGCCTGTATTGGAGTTTTTACGGCCCTTGACTTTGTTCTTTTCTTCATCTGCTGGGAAGTACAGCTTGCGCCCATGTTCCTGCTCATTGCAGTCTGGGGAGGCAAGGAACGAATATACGCCGCAATTAAATTTCTGGTTTACACTCTCACGGGGAGCACCCTGCTGCTGGCAGCCATTATTGCATTCTATATCCACAGCGGTACATTCTCCATACCTGACCTCATAGTACATGAGTTTTCATTCCAGTTCCAGGCATGGACCTTTCTGGCCATGGCTCTGGCCTTTGCCGTAAAGGTCCCTATGTTTCCATTTCATACCTGGCTTCCTGCAGCCCATGTTCAAGCCCCCACCGCCGGATCCGTGGTCCTGGCATCGGTACTCTTGAAACTCGGTACTTACGCCTTCATTCGCTTTTGCCTGTCCATCACTCCTGATGCCAGCGTATATTTTGCTCCACTGATGATCGGGATTTCACTGGTATCAATAATTTACGGCGGGCTGGTGGCCCTGGGACAGTCGGATATAAAAAAGCTCATCGCCTATTCCTCTGTAGCGCATATGGGTTTTGTAACCCTGGGAATATTCATTTTCAGCATCCGGGGCATGGAAGGTGCCATACTGCAGATGATCAATCACGGAATTGTCACAGGCGGTCTGTTCATGATGGTGGGAATAATCTATGAGCGCAGCCACAGCACTGCAATCAGGGATAATATGGGCGTGGCCAAGTTCCTGCCTGTATATATATTCTTTATGGGCTTCTTTTCCTTCGCGTCACTGGCGTTTCCAGGCACCAACAGTTTTGTGGGCGAAGCTCTCGTTCTCATAGGTGCATTTGAGTACAGCCTGGTCATCGGACTTGTGGCAATACCTGGAGCTCTCCTGGCCGCAGCCTATATGCTGAGACTGCTGCTGTACATGAGTTATGGGGAGCCGGTCGCCCCAAAGGTCAGAGAATGGCATGACCTGAATTTGCGGGAATGGATATACCTGGCTCCTCTGGCGGTCCTGGTGCCCTATATAGGCCTTGCTCCTACTCTGGCCTTGAGCACCATGAGCCCTTCCATAGAAAAAATCCTTGGCTATATCGACTCTGGCAAAGTTAAAGTCAATATTATGGAAGTTGATGAACAGGCTGCGGAGCAAAGGCTTGCAGAATTTCTCCAGGAAAAGAATCTGACTCTTGAGGATGAAGCATACCCTGAAGAACCGTGTATTGGCAGCGGCTACCATCCTGCCGGCGGCAGTGTAGACAGATAAAACGACTCTCACGGGGTATAATAGCTTTAAAGCCGAAAACCCAGGGTTTAAAATAGAAGCAGAAGTATAAAAAAGGAGACAGGCCTTGCTTAACTTCAATCCACAACTCATAATTCCTGAACTGTACATGGTGGCTCTGCTGGCAATTCTGTTTGTCCAGAGCATAAGCCAGAGACTAAAGGACAAGATTACCTGGGTACCATTTGCAGCCATCCTCGGAGCTGTACTCGCCGGTTTTTCCACTACAGATCCGGAGTTTATGTTTTATCAGTCCTACAGGATCGACGGCCTGTCCCAGTTCTTTAAGACCATCATCTTTCTGGGTCTGGCCGTCTGCGCAGCCAATGCCATCAGAGTCGGGTCACTGGGAAAGGCCAACAAGGCGGACTATTTCTTTTTCATGTTCATGAGCGCCTTTGGGCTGCTTCTTCTTTCCAGCACTGTGGAGCTCTTCACTATTTATATTTCCCTGGAACTGGCCTCTTTCAGCCTGTATATCATGCTTCCCTTTCGAAACAAGGACCCAAGATCGGTTGAAGCTGCAGTCAAGTATATACTCTTCGGTGCAGTGGCAACAGCTGTGGGGCTATTCGGAATTTCATACATCCTGGCGGGACAGCACACCACCTATGTAAACGAACTGCTGGCCATGGACTGGTCTTTTTCCCAGCAGCCCATGGCCCTTATAGGCCTTATGCTTTTCCTGCTGGCCTTCATGTACAAGCTGGCTCTGTTTCCGCTTCACTTCTGGGCCCCGGACGTCATGCAGGGCGCCAGCAACGAGACAGCTACCTTTGCCGCCACGCTGCCCAAGCTGGGTGCAATAGTGATCATGGTCCGGCTCATGGGCTTTGATCCCGGCATTGAACTCAAAGTCCTTCTGGGTGTTTTCGCTGCCCTGTCCATGACTGTTGGAAACCTGTCCGCACTGAACCAGAAGGATGTGAAAAGGATGCTTGGGTACTCCAGCGTTTCCCATGCAGGTTTCGTTGTGGTGGGCGTGGTGGCCGGAGGAACATACGGCCTGGCTGCTGCGTCATACTATGCACTGGTATATATGGTTATGAATCTGACTATATTCTGGGTGATCACCCGTATCTCCCAGGAAGGCAGGAACGTCTATCTAAATGATCTGCGGGGGCTGTATTCGAGCTCGCCCCTGCTCGCCCTGGTCCTGGCAGTGTCTGCATTCGCCCTGGTAGGACTGCCGCCCACAGCCGGATTTATAGGGAAACTTTTTGTGTTTGGAGCAGCCTGGGGTGAAGGTTTCTACTGGCTGGTAATCATTGGTGTGCTCAACTCCGCCCTTGCCATATTCTATTACCTGAACCTGGTACGACATGCTTATACCCTGGACGAGGTGGTGCCCTCCAGAATCAAGCTCAGTCCGGCCGGGGCGATTATAGCAGTGATACTGGCTCTGGGAGTGCTTTATCTCGGTGTTATGCCTCAGAATATATTCGACTTCCTGGTCCAGGCCAGTCAGGGAATTTTGTCCTGATAGCCACAGACTGACAGAAATGTAAGAAGCCCTGTATTGTTTGAATGCAGGGCTTTTTTGTTTGCCTGGTCATGGCAACTGTTCACTCTTTATGATATCTGATCCTGCCCTCCAGTGCAGGCATCAGGATTCTTTGTTGCAGGGCCGGGTAGCGGCAGGGCACTTTGTGCTTGATTTCGCCATGAGCAGGGCCTATGTTTTCAGAATAGCGACGCAGGCTCTGGTTAACTGCCGCAGAAGGCAAAGTTTCAAAGCAACTGCTGCAGTAATGATATTATTATAAAACAAGGGAAATTCTAAATGCTTCCTCAGGAAATTGAACAAAAGAGCATGGAGATCATAGCCTCAGAAGCTGGAGGACATTCCTTTTCTGCAGGTCAGTGGGCCGTGGTGTCCAGGATGATTCATACCAGCGCTGATTTTGAGTATATGCAAAGTATCCGCTTTCACCCCCTGGCTGTGGAGTCAGGAGTGGAAGCCATCAAGTCCGGCAGGACCATTGTCACTGACACCAACATGGTCCTGGCCGGGCTGCGCAAAAAGGACCTGGCCGGGATGGGGTGCAGGGCCGTTTGCTACATGGATGATCCGGATGCTGCCCGCCTGGCCCGGGAAAAAGGAACGACCAGGGCCGAGGCTGCAGTGGACATGGCCCTGGATGACATGCAGGGGGGGATTTACGTGGTGGGCAACGCCCCCACTGCGCTTTTGCGCCTGATTTTGCTGATCCGTGAAGGCAAGGCAAGGCCGGGACTGGTGGTGGGGCTGCCTGTGGGTTTTGTCAATGCAGCCGAGTCCAAGGCTGAGCTTGCAGGGCTGGATATTCCCTTTATTACCAACCTGGGCCGCAAGGGTGGCTCCAACGTGGCTGCGGCCGTGGTCAACAGCCTGGTCATTATGGCCGGCTCAAAATAGTTTCGAGTTTAAGAAGTGGTCTGGATTTTTTTGCCTCCTTCATGCAGGACTTGCCGGCCTATGAGTATCAGCGGTTCACCATCTGCCGGAAAACCATGAGTAGAAAGAAAGCGCGCCGTCTGCGAAGCGGATTCACCACGGGCACGGCTGCTGCAGCTTCGACTATGGCTGCGGCAGGTCTTCTGCTGCAGGGTACATGTCCAGGGCAGGTCCGGGTGCGGCTTATTACCGGGGATGATCTGGAAATCCCGGTACATGCCTGCGGGATAGACTGCAAAGACTTTGCCTGGTGCTCGGTGATAAAGGATGCAGGGGATGACCCCGACGTGACCAACAAAGCCGAGATTGGGGCCAGGGTAAGCAGGCTGGAAAACACCGATGAAATATCCATCTGCGCCGGTGAGGGAGTCGGGCACATCACCAAGCCCGGCCTGGAGCTTGCGCCGGGGGAGCCGGCCATCAATCCTGGCCCCAGGCACATGATCCGGGAGAACCTGGAGAAAGTGCTTCAAGAGACGGGTGTTCAACATGGCCTGCAGGTGGAGGTGTTTGTACCCCGGGGTGAAGAAATTGCCAGAAGGACCCTTAATCACAGGCTGGGCATAACAGGCGGCATTTCCATCCTGGGCACCACCGGTGTGGTCCGGCCCATGTCTCATGCAGCCTACATAGCCACCATTGATTCAGCTCTTTCGGTGGCCCGGGCCTGCGGTCTGGACAGGGTGGTGTGCACCACGGGCCGAAGGTCGGAGCGCTTTGCCCAGGAAATTTTTCCGGAACTGGCAGAGGAAGGCTTTGTCCAGATCGGGGATTATTTTGCAGAAAGCATGAAGCGGGCCGCACGTAAAGGACACAAAGAAGCCATCCTGGTGGTATTTTTCGGCAAGGCGGTGAAGATGGCCCAGGGCGCGCCCCATACCCATGCGGCCAGATCGCGCCTGGCCCTGGAAGATCTTGGCCGGATGGTGCTGGAGATATGCAGTGCTGCAGAATTGTCCCAAAGGGTGGCCGGTGCCAATACAGCGAGAGAGGCTTTTTTTATGCTCCAGGATGAATGCCCGGAAATTTTTGAAAGGGTTGTGCAGTTAATGGCAGAGCAGGCCCGGGCCTTTGCCGGCGGGGGGATAAATGTGCGGGCGGTGCTTCTGGATTTTGAAGGCCGGGTGACAGCAGACAGCAGCGGCGCACTGAAGCAGATAAGTACCCGGGAGATGACATGACCCTTTTTGTTGCCGCACTGCTTGGAGTCATACAGGGCATATTCATGTTTTTGCCGGTTAGTTCCACGGCCCACCTGGTACTTGCCCAGCACTGGCTCATCCGCCACGACCATCCGCTGCCCCCGCCGGACTCACCAGAGATGATTCTCTTTGACCTGGTGGTGCATGTGGGCACCCTGGTTTCCATTGTTGTGGTTTTCTGGTCCAGCCTGAAGGTATTCTGCGTCAGATGCGTGCAGCAGTCATTTGCCTGGGCCAAAAAAGGGGGCCGGGAGAATTCCATTCTTTATCCCCGCCTTTTTCTTCTGGGCATGTTTTCCGTTCTGTGCACCGGAGTGCTGGGTCTTTCCTTCAAGGCCGCCTTTGAGCATATATTCGCAACCCCGTATATGGTCGGGGTGACCCTGATTCTCACCGGGGCTCTGCTGTGGTGGACTGACCGTCTGAAGCCCAGGCGAAGGGGCCTTAAAAAGATCAACGCTGGAGTGGCCGGGGTCATCGGCCTGGCCCAGGGTATGGCCCTGATGCCCGGTCTTTCCCGCAGCGCCATGACCATTGTCTTTGCCCTCTTCACCGGGCTCAAGAGGCGCTGGGCAGCAGAGTACAGCTTTTTCCTGGCCATTCCCACCATATGTGCGGCAACTCTTCTGCAGGGGGTGGAAGTGTTCAGACTGGGCGGGCTGGGAGAAGTGAGCCCGGCTGCTCTGATTATGGGGTTTGTGGTGGCCGCTCTGGTGGGGATAGTTTCCCTGAAGCTGGTGGTCTATTTCCTGTACAAGGCCAGGCTCAAGGTGTTTTCTTTTTATGTCTGGCTTCTGGCTGCAGCCATCCTCTCCGGTCTGCTGGATCTGTCCATTTAGGGTTTTGCAAATATGGAAGAAGCCATAGCCGCCTTTGGCCAGAACTACTGGCTAATCTTCATATCCAGCCTGTTTCTGGCCCCGGAAGCCGTGCTCTTTGTTACCGCGGCCATGGCGGATCAGCCCCTGCTGACAGTATTTTTGATCATAGTGCTGGTGAGTATCGGGGGAAGCATCGGTTCTGTATGCATATATTTTCTGTCCATGCTCCTGGGCCGGGAGAGACTTTTTTATCTGGCTGGGAGAGCGCAGCGGTATTACCTGGTTAAAGTTGACGATCTGGAACAGGTATTTGATTTTTTTGAAAGAAAGGGGCACTGGGTGGTTTTTTTCGGTCGCATGGCCCCCACCATCAGGAGCCTGGTGTCAGTCCCGCCTGGAATCATTCGCATGCCTTTCAGGCGTTTTCTGATCTACACTTTCATGGGTACGTTTGTCTGGAATGTATTTGTAGGGTATGCCTTTTATTTCTTCTGGATGCATGCTGAGGCTATAAACAAACTGCTCGGACTATACGCGGCCATATGCTTAGGTGCGGTCATCCTCTTCGTATTCTGGCTGGTAGGCAGAAATATAGTCAAAAGGATGATGAACAGCTAAGGCATAGAGCCTTGATGGCAGATCAGTACATGTATGGATGCCGGGAATCTAGCAAAAAATGCAAAAACCTTATGTTGACCTGAAGTACCTTAAACGGTACATGAGGTAGGTATGCCAAGACAAAAGGTTCTTGTTGCCAGGTTCTATGCCACAACTTCCGGCTCAATGCCGGTAAGAGAGTGGTTGCTGTCCCTGAACAGGCAGGACAAGATAGAGATCGGGTCAGACATAGCCAACCTGGAATTTAACTGGCCAGCAGGCCCTTCACAGTGCAAATCCCTGGAAGACGGCATATTTGAAGTGCGCAGCCGCATGACCGGCGGCAGAACCGCCAGAGTTCTTTTCTTTATCAAAGAGGAACAGATGGTGCTTTTGCACGGATTTATCAAAAAAACCCGCAAGACTCCCAGACAGGAACTTGACCTGGCTAAAAAACGAAAAAAAGAGATGGAGGAAATATAAATGACTGCCTCAAAACATATGGGCCAACCATTCGATCAATTCCTGCAGGAAGAAGGCATCTACGAAGAAGTTCAGCTCATGGCTCTGAAAAAGACAATTTCGCACCAGATCAGAGTACTCATGGACAAAGAAAACATTAAAAAAGCGGAGCTGGCCCGGAAAATGGGTACCAGCAGATCCAGCCTGGAACGCTTGCTAAGCGATGAATCCTCCAACATTACCCTGCATACCATCAACAAGGCTGCGCTTGTCCTGGGAAAAAGACTGGACATCTCCCTGGTAGACCTGCATCCTGAAGAAGCACAGCATTAGAGCCTTCAGTTCTGTATCGTACTGCTCGTTTTAATCATCCAGCTATAGAAAGACAGCTCTTCATCACCGATATCCAGGAGAGGCAAACCAACCGGGGCATTTTTGAGAAAAAAGCCCCCTGGATGCCGGGATTGCCGTCTGTTTTCCATGGCCGCGGCCATATCCTTTTCCAGCCTGGTGAGTATCCTGGTCAAGGCCTTGTTTAGACCCTGGACCACGTGCTCTGCTCCCGAACCGGTCAGGGTGACCCGTTCTTTATATGTGCGGTGCATGAGCATGTGGTAATCCAGCCGGTCATCCTCAAGGAGCAGAAACTGCATGCGCAGAACGGATGCCGGCTCATCCCCTTCCTGGAAATCCCCGTAAAGCGAGGTCACTGATCCTTCCAGGATATAGTCCGCTTCCTTGTGGCTGCCCATGGATATGACTGCTTCGAACATGCCCGAGTCATCCAGCCACTGCCTGCTCACGTCTGTGAGCATGGGCCCCGGGGAAATGAAGTACTGGTTGTAGAAGTCGGACTGGCTCCGGCCGCGCTCTGTTCTGTAGACAATCTCCTTGCCCCTAAAGCCCGGGGAGACATCGAAGCCGCGAACGCTGAGTATTCCTCTGGGCTCATCCCAGGTTTCGCCTGCCTGTCTTTTTGTTTCCAGGACAAAAAAGTTTCTTTCCGGCGGCTTCTTTTTGGGGGCGCAGGCCGCTATGGCCAGCAGAAGCAGGCACAGCAGGCAGAGCAGGAGTTTCTGGCTGTTGGTCATCATTTTATCTCGCTCTCCAGGGGTTTATCTCCAAAAAAGATATATGAGGGATATTTTCTGGCATCCTGGCTTAAATCCAGGAGGTTTTCGCTGATGATCTGCATGTTCTGCAGAAGTCTTCGCAGTTCCTCGTTCTGGGACCTGAGCATGGTGTAGCTTCTGCTGCTCAGGCGCTCCACGCTCTTGCTGCTCTCCTTGAGGCTGGCAGCGGTGACGTCTATGCTGTCCATGGTTTCGGGCAGAGTCTTTGAGGCCTGGTGCAGGTTGTCCAGGGTCCGGGCTATCTGATCCGCAGCCCCCCCTTCCTTGTCTATCTGCAACCGGTCCAGGCCTTTATCCACCTTCTGCAGGATTTGTCTGGAATCCTTGAGCACTGCATGCAGATCGGTCCGCTTTTCCTCCGGGTCCTCCAGTGGTCCGATGAGCCCGGATATTTTACGGTTGGTTTCCCTTAACTCCTCAATAAAGACCTCCGCCCTGGCGGATATGCCGGCCAGGTCAAAGGACTGCACGCTCTTGTCCAGGCTCTGGATAAGATGGTCCAGGTGGTTCAGAGTCTTTTGAATATCCATTTCTTCTATCTTGGCCATGGTGTTGCCCAGGGACTCAAAGGTCTCCTCCAGGCGGGCGAATGTGCCGGGAGCAGAGGGCACATAAGGATTCCTGGGTTCCCAGCTTACGGGCAGAGGGGGATGGCGCGCAGGGTCCACGTAGTCCATCTCCAGATAGGCTGCACCGGTTATGCCCATGGGCAACAGCCTGATCCTGAGCCCCTTCTGAATTTCCTGCTCCAGAAACCTCTCAAAGGCTTCCTGGTCCGGCACCCCGAATTCGTCCAGCTCCAGGCTGATTTTCAGGAGGACGTAGCGGTCTCCGGGATCCACGGACCCGGGATACTTGAGTCCGGCAAAGGTTATCTCGTCCACCCGGCCCACGGTAACTCCGCGCATTTTGACCTGGGAGCCTCTGTCAATGCCCTGGACGGATTCATCCAGGTAAGTCTCAACGGTTACTGTTTCTCTCCACAGGGCACCGGTTCCCAGCACGGTCAGGGCCCCCAGAAAAAGGGCCAGGCCTATGCTTACGAAGATGCCTATGGTGTAATAGTTGGGCTGGGTACTCATTGGGCGATTTTCTCCCGTTTAAGAAATGAGCGCACCCAGGGGTCCGTATGGGTGCGGCTCAGCTCCAGGGGGCTGCCCTGGGCTGCAAGGTTTTTATTGCGCTTATCCAGGATGATCATGCGGTCGGCGATCTTGAAGATGCTGTCCAGTTCGTGAGTGACGATGACAAAGGTAATTTTCAGGGTCCGGGCTATACTCAGGATAAGCTCATCCAGATCCAGCGAGGTCAGAGGGTCCAGTCCGGCTGATGGTTCGTCCAGGAAAAGTATGGACGGGTCCAGGGCCATGGCCCGGGCTATGGCTGCTCTTTTCTGCATTCCGCCGCTTATTTCCGAGGGCATGTGTTTTTCGTATCCTTCCAGGCCAACCTGGAAGAGCTTCAGGCGACAGACGAGATTCATGGCCTCCAGGGGCATGTCCGTGAATTCCTCCAGGGGCAGGCGCACGTTTTCCAGCAGGGTCATGGAGCCGAACAGTGCCCCGCTCTGGTAGCTGATGCCTATGCTGTTCATGATCTGCGTTTTTTCAGTGGGCGTGGCCCGGGTGAGGTTGCGGCCGTGGACAAAGATTTCCCCGTCCAGGGGAGAATAAAGTCCTATCAGGTGTTTTAGCAGGGTGCTCTTGCCGCTGCCTGAGCCACCCAGGATGACAAAAATTTCCCCGGTGTATACATCAAAGGAAACATTCTCCAGGAGGGTCTCTCCCGGAAAACCCATATACAGGTTGCGCACGCATACCGGGTGCTCAGTGGGTGATGGCACATTATAACTGTTCACCATAATATTTGTATATGCTCCAGTGGTCCGGGGATTCGGCAAACAGGACGTAAAAACTCGCTCCAAGGCAGCGTAAATCAAAACCTCTACAAGTTTTTATCAACTGGAAAATTTTCTATTACATACTTTGAATTAATTTCGTTGTTTAACGGTTTTGATTAACGCTGCCTACGTCGCTCAGACAGTTTACGCCCAGTTTGCCGAACCCCCGGACCCTGTCTTTTTGCCGATTATTTTATATCCCCAGCATGTAATAGACAACCGCAAAGATGCCGTCGGCCAGGATTATCAGGACTATGGCGCTGACCACGGCGCTGGTGGTGGAACGACCCACCGCACTGGCCCCGGAGCCGGTCTGCAGTCCCCGCACGCAGCCTATCCAGGCTACAAGGATACTGAAGACAAAAACTTTGACCATGCTGCCCAAAAAATCAGTCATGCCCACGGAAGTTTTCAGCTGGTGTATGTAAGTAGTCAGGGTGAAATCCATGGAAAGCATGACCAGGGCCCCGCCGATGAAGCTGAAGAGCAGGAAGAAAATACATAGAAGCGGAGTGACCAGCATGGCCGCCAGCATTCTGGGTACCACCAGGAAACGCACTGGGCTTAAACCCATGGTCTGCAGGGCATTTATCTCCTCGTTGGTCTTCATGGTCCCTATTTCAGCGGCAAAGGCCGATCCGGACCGCCCGGCCAGGATTATGCTTGTGACCAGGGGGCCCAGTTCCCGGACAATGGACAGGCCCAGAAGCTTGGCTACGAAGATCTCCGCCCCGAATGCCCTCAGGGTAATGGCGGTTTGAAAGGCGATGATCACTCCTATTAAAAATCCCATTAGAGCAATGATAAAAACCGCCCGGCCGCCCACTGCTTCCATGTGCGAGAGGACATCCTTCCAGCGCACGGTCCCCGGATGGGTCAGGCTGTAGGCAAAGGAAGACACGAATTCGCCCACAAAGGAGAAAAACTGCCTGGTATCCCGACCCAGGTTGACCGCTGCCCGGCCCAGTTCCTCCAGAGCCGATAATTTGCGCTGCATGGGCCTGGGACGGCAATCGAAACAGTCAATCTCTTCCTGGATCTCCCTGAGTTCGGGACGCAGCCCCCTGACCTCCACAGAAAGGTTTCTGTCCTGCATCTGGCGGGAGAAATGCAGAAGCAGGGCCTGTCCGGACATGTCCATGTAGTCCACTTTTTCTACGTCCAGGACAAGTCCGGCCCGGTTCTTTTTGAGCTTCGAGGCCAGTTCCTTCCACAGGGGGCCGATGCTGCCGGCTTCCATGCGTCCCCGGACCACTGCGTGCAGTATCCCCTCGGCGTCTGCCTTCAGGGTGTAGTCCAGGGACCGGTTGTCGACTGATGCAGTCTGGTGCATTGAATACTGGTGGTCTTGAGTTGTCTTTTGTGATGTCCGGCTTAATCCCTGGTGAGCTTTCTGTATCTTATACGGCGGGGGATGTCGGATTCTTTGCCCAGCCTTTTTCTGCGGTCGGCTTCGTACTCGGTGAAGTTGCCGTCGAAGAAAACCACCCGGCTGTCACCCTCAAAGGCCATGATATGGGTGGCTATGCGGTCCAGGAACCAGCGGTCGTGGCTTATGACCAGCACGCACCCGGCAAAGTTCAGAAGTCCTTCCTCCAGGGCGCGCATGGTGTTCACGTCCAGATCATTGGTGGGTTCGTCCAGAAGAAGCACATTGGCCTCCTGCTTGAGCATCCGGGCCAGCTGCACCCGGTTTCTCTCACCTCCGGAGAGTAAACCTACTTTTTTCTGCTGATCAGAACCGGTGATGTTGAACCTTCCCAGGTAGGCCCTGGCGTTTATCTCCCGCCCGCCCATCTTGATAGTGTCGTGTCCGTCGCTTATGACCTCGAACACTGTCTTGTCCGGTACAAGGTCATCACGGTGCTGGTCCACGTGGGCCAGGCGCACTGACTGACCAAGCTCGATGCTTCCGCTGTCCGGATGTTCGGCTCCGGTGATCAGCCTGAACAGGGTTGTCTTGCCCGCTCCGTTGGGGCCGATAATGCCTACAATGCCCCCGGGGGGGATGAGAAAGTCCAGATTGTTTATAAGCAGGCGGTCATCATAGGCCTTGGTCAGCCCGTTGGCTTCGATGACCTTTTGTCCCAGGCGCGGGCCCGGAGGGATAAATATTTCCAGGTCCTTGTGCTGTTTCTGGTAGTCCTGGGAAAGCATCTGCTCGTAGGCCCCGATGCGGGCCTTGCTCTTGCTTTGTCTGCCCCGGGGGGACATTTTAATCCATTCCAGTTCCCTCTCCAGGGTTTTCTGGCGCTGGCTCTCGGCTTTTTCTTCCTTGCGCAGGCGTTCCTTTTTCTGGTCCAGCCAGGAGGAGTAGTTGCCCTTCCAGGGGATGCCCCGGCCCCGGTCCAGTTCCAGGATCCAGCCGGCCACGTTGTCCAGAAAATAACGGTCGTGGGTGACTGCGATGATGGTTCCCGGATACTGTTGCAGGTGATGCTCCAGCCAGGCTACTGTTTCCGCGTCCAGGTGGTTGGTGGGCTCGTCCAGAAGCAGGATGTCCGGGCGCTGGAGCAGCAGGCGGCACAGGGCCACCCGTCTTTTCTCCCCTCCGGAGACCTTGTCCAGGGTCATTTCAGGGGGCGGGCAGCGCAGGGCGTCCATGGCCATGTCCAGCCTGGATTCCAGGTCCCAGGCGTCCAGGGCATCCAGCTTTTCCTGGACCTGTCCCTGGCGCTCGATGAGGTCATTCATTTCGTCGTCGCTCATAGGTTCTGCGAACCTGGCGTTTATTTCCTCGAATTCCTTGAGCAGTCCCACTGCCTCTGCAGCTCCTTCCTCTACGATTTCACGCACGGTCCTGGTCTCGTTGGCCAGGGGCTCCTGCTCCAGGTAACCGACAGTATATCCCGGGGACAGAATGGTTTCGCCTTCAAAGTCCTGGTCCACTCCGGCCAGGATACGCATGAGGGAGCTTTTGCCCGAGCCGTTCATGCCCAGGACACCTATCTTGGCCCCGTAGAAATAGGACAGTGAAATGTCCTTGAGCACTGGTTTGCGGTCAAAGTGTTTGCTTACCTTGACCATGGAATAGATTATTTTGTTGGGTTCATCGCTCATTTTTGTTTCCTCTGAATATGGATGTATTTTTGTATCTGTTCACCTTAATGATATGAGCTCCAGTGGTCCGGAAATTCGGCAAACAGGACGTAAAAACTCGCTCCAAGGAAGCGTAAATCAAAACCTATACACGGGTTTGATAACCAGGATATTTCCTATAACATGCTTTGAATCAGGTTCGGTGTTTTACGGTTTTGATTAACGCTTCCTACGTCGCTCAAACAGTTTACGCCCAGTTTGCCGAACCTCCGGACCCTGGCTTCTGGTCCGCAGGTGCTGAATAGTTACGTATTTTTTTGATAAATTGAAGCTGCTTGGGGGCTTGTTTATCTTATATCCCAGCAAATGAAAAGCATTAAGTAAATATTCAGCATGGATTGTTCCCGCTCTTACCCCGAAAAAAGCAGGGAGAACAGACAACTTGCCCCCTGGCCAGGAAGAAGAGCAGTTATGCTTCCCTCATTTCCAGCTGGTATTTTTCATGGTAACCCCTGGGGGTGATCATACGGCTGCCGTAGATAAAGGTCCTGGAATTGCCGATGAAGACCGTGGTCTGCATGCCCACATGGTTGCAGTCTAAGGAATCCAGGGTGCAAAGGCTTACGGACTCTTCTTGGCGGGTGGCGGAAGTGACCAGGCCCACCGGTGTTCCGGGGGAGCGGTGCTCCAGGATAAGTTTCCTGGCGGTTTCCAGCTGCCAGTTTCTTTTTTTGCTCCTGGGATTGTAGAAAACAATGACGAAATCCCCCCAGGCTGCAGCCTGGATACGTTTTTCAATGGCTTCCCAGGGAGTCAGAAGATCGCTTAAGCTGATGCAGGCGAAATCGGTCATCAGGGGCGAGCCCAGCAAAGCGCTGCCGGCCCCCAGGGCCGGGACTCCGGGAATGACTTCCAGCTTCAGGCTGTCTTTGCTGTCGCCTATGGGGATGCTGTTTTCCCGGCACATTTCAAATACCAGCCCGGCCAGGGCGTAAATACCCGGATCGCCGCTGCAGACCAGGGCGCATACCGAGCCTTGACGTGCAGCCTGCAGGGCCCTGCGCACCCGGTCCACCTCCTGGCGCATGCCGGTGGAAACGATTTTTTTGTCCTCCACCAGGGGACGCACCAGGTCTATGTATGTAGTATATCCGAACACGGCCTGAGCCTCCTGCAGGGCCTGCTGAGCCGCCGGGGTCATATGGGAGACATGGCCGGGGCCGATGCCTACTATGTACAGGACGCCACGGCCACGGTCACGTTGCCGGACTTGATCTTGGGCACCATCAGGGTCCCTTTGTCCGCTGCCATTATGGCTGCTGCTTCGCATACGCTTTTTACTCCCATGTGTCTTTGCACCATCAGGGAAGGATTGGGTACGTCCGGGACCAGGTCCAGGATGTGCCTGGTGATGCCGATCAAGGGCCTTTGCAGGTGCTTTGACAGCTGCAGTAACCCTGGTTCGCCGGTCTTTTCCCGGATGGTGGCCAGAAGGTTTATGCTTTGAATACTCAAGCGGTTTTTATCAAATGCCGTGTGCAGGACTTCCAGGATTTCCTCAAAGGATGTGGCGCTGTTGCAGCCGATTCCCACATAAAGGTTTCTGGGTCGAAGGACCAGGATGTGCTCCGGGACCGGGATCATCTGGTGATGCACCATTATCCCCGGATGCCGGGTAAAGAGGGGCTCTGCAAGAGTGTTTGTCCAGGCTCCAGCTTCCTTGTCCAGCCAGCCTCCGGGGTCAAAGCGGTCAACTTGTTTTTTGGCCAGAAAGGCCATGCTCACCTGCTTTACAGCCTGGGGGTTTTCCATGAAGAGATTCCGGTGCCGGGCGGTCTGGTCAATGGCCGGCACCCGGGCATTGTCCGTGGCTGTGGTGATTACCGGGGTCGCCCCCAGTACCCGGGACAGCTGATGGGCCAGAGTGTTGGCTCCGCCCATGTGGCCGGATAAAAGGCTTATGACAAAATTTCCTGAGTCGTCAGCCACCAGTACGGCCGGGTCTGAAAGTTTGGAAGTTACATGGGGGGCGATGATCCTGACGGCAATGCCTGCAGCCATGACAAATACATGGGAGCGGTAACGGCCGAATTTTTCTTCTACCGCCTGCTGCAGGCTCTGAAAAAGTGCAGCCTCTGGTGGAGGGTCTTTTACTTTGTCGCCCAGGTATATATGCGCACCGGGGAACTGCCTGGCGATTTTGCGGCATATATTTGCGCCCTGGCTGGTAACCGCCCAGATGGCCATAAAATTTCGGGGCTGCATGTTAATCTTCTTGCCGGCCTTTACGAAATCCGTGGGTGAACTGCGGGTCATAAAGCCTGGAGGCGGGACGCTGCGGGCTGTCTTCCAGTGCCGCCCCGATGATGATAAGTGCCTGGCCTTTTATGCCGTGTTCCTGCATCTGCCAGGCCAGGTCAGATACGGTGGTGCGGATTATCTTCTCGTCCGGATGCGAGGCCCGGTGGACTATGGCTGCCCGGGCCCGGGGGCCGTAGGCTTCCTGCAGGATGGGCTGTACCTGCTCAGCCAGGCCGGAGGAGAGATATATGGCCATGGCCGCCTTGTGAGATGCCAGGGATTGCAGGTGCTCGGAATCCGGTACCGGGGTGCGGCCCTGGGCCCGGGTCAGGATCAGGGTCTGGCAGATTTCGGGCAGGGTATACTCTATCTGCAGGGAGGCTGCCGCGGCAAAGGCCGCAGTGACGCCCGGGATGATCTCAAAGGGTACCCGGGCTTTTTCTAAGGCGCTTATCTGTTCGAAAATGGCCCCGTACAGGCTGGGGTCTCCGGAATGCAGGCGTACTACCTGAAGACCATTAAAGTGAGCCTGGGTCATTGAGTCAACAATGTCCTCTAAGTGCATGTCTGCGCTGCTGATCCTGCGGGCGTCATGGCCAGCCCAGTGCAGGACTGCGTCAGGCACAAGGGAGCCTGCGTAAATGATCAGGTCGGCCTGCTGCAGGGCCCTGGAGCCCTTGACGGTGATGAGTTCCGGGTCGCCGGGTCCGGCGCCTACGAATTTTATCGGATAATTTGTCATGTACGTATTATGTGTTCCAGTTTAAAAAAATGTTGCTTTTTGTAAAACCACCCCCGGCCCCTCCTTGGCCAAGGAGGGGAGCTGTACCGTGCCCTGGTTGAAAATGAGGGCAGGAGGCAGTTTTTATGTCTTGATTAAACTTTTGTCTTGGAGTTTAAAGATGCTAAGCCGATGCTTTATCGTTGTTCCTCAGTGTTTCTCCACCTGCCCCATGCCCTATGCCCCATGCTCCATGCCCTATGCTCCATGCCCTATGCCTCTTCAACATTTCGGGGCAATGCTGAAAGTACAAACACCGGGTTCTGGGCCTGGAGCCTGACACCTCCGGGCATTTGCCTGCCCCGGCTTATCTGGACCTGGATGACTTCGGTGCTGAAATCCAGGCTGTTTAATGTCTCCACTGCTTTGTGCAGGGTTTCAAAGACCACTAAGTTGAGTATTATGCGTCCGCCGGGCTTAAGGATACGGGCTGTCTGCCGGATTATTTCCGGCAGGTCTTCTCCGCCTCCGCCGATGAACACCCGGTCCGGCGGGGGCAGGTCCTGGATGCCCTCCGGCAGATCCATCTGCAGGACCTCTACTCCAGGGGTCTGAAAACGTCTGATGTTTTCCCGGATATGGCTGATGCGCTCCGGGTCTTTTTCCACGGCTACTATGCGTCCCCCGGTGGTGAACATTGCTGCTTCAATGGCCATGGAACCGCTGGCTGAGCCCAGATCCCAGAATACGTGTCCCGGCTCAAGCCCCAGCTTGGCCAGGGATACCGCCCGCACTTCGGACTTGGTGATCATGCCACGCTGGTGCAGGTAGAAATGATCAGGGGTCCCCAGGGTCAATACCCGGGGCTCTTGAGGTTTTTCAGGGACTGGAAAAAGGATCAGGGCGTTGGGCTCCATGAATTCTTCGTCTGCAGCCTCTGCCGGTGAAAACCAGCGCACGCGCTCGTCCGGCCTGCCCAGTCTTTCCAGTACGCACATGCTCCAGCCTTTGCTTTTGTTTTGCTCCAGTATTTGGGCCGCCCTGGCTGGAGAGTTTCTGGGATCAGTAAAGACAAAAAGAGGCCGGCCGGAGTCTAAGGCTGCAAGCAGATGGCTGTGGCTGCGGCCGTGCAGGCTGACCCAGGCGGCCTGATCCCAGGGCGTCCTGATGCGGGCGAAGGCCCCGGCCATGACTGAAATATTGGGATGGACCTCCAGGTGGTCAGCTCCCAGGTCCAGGATGAGCCGGCGGCCTATGCCGTAAAATAAGGGATCGCCGCTGGCCAGGACCGCTACCTGCCTGTCCAGCATCCAGTTGCGGATGTCCTGGATCAGGTCGTCCAGGGGGGAGGTGATCCGGCGCTTGATGCCCGGGTGCCCGGGGAACCAGTCCAGCTGTTCCTGTCCGCCCACCAGGACATGGGAATCCTGGATAATCTCTAAATGCCTGGCGGTGAGGTCTTCGTACCCCAGACCTGTGCCGATTACCTGTACCCCCGGCATGGCAGGCTACCTGATGTATCCCTGCTCCTCCAGAAAGAGAAAGACTTCCTGGGCGGCTTCAGTGGGGGTCAGGTTGGTGGTGTCAATGTTTATTTCCGGGTTCCTGGGGGGCTCATAAGGGTCGTCAATACCGGTCACCCCTTTCATGGCCCCGGACCTGGCCTTGGCATAGATGCCCTTGCGGTCTCTTTGCTCGCAGATATCTAAGGGGGTGGACATGAAAATTTCCACAAAGCCTCCGTAAGGGGTAATCATGTCCCGGGCCAGGCTGCGGGATTCTTCATAAGGCGCTATGGGGGCGCAGATGGCGATGCCCCGGTTCTTGGTGATTTCCGAGGCCACAAAGCCTATGCGCTGAACATTGAGATTGCGGTGGGCCCGGGTAAAGTCCAGTTCGCTGGACAGGTTTTTGCGCACGATGTCTCCATCTAACAGGGTCACCGGACGCTCGCGCATTTCCATGAAGCGCACGTAAAGGACCTTGGCCAGGGTGGACTTGCCGGCCCCGGACAGACCGGTGATAAATACGGTAAAGCCCTGCCGGTGCCGCGGTGGATAGGCTTTTTTGAGTTCCTGGACCACGCCGGGGAAGGAAAACCATTCCGGGATTTCCAGGTCGAATTCCAGGCGGCGCTTGAGTTCGGCAGAGGAGATTTCCTTAGTCTTCATATCCGGCTCCACCTGGCTTACAGGGAAATACTGGGCCTTGTCCTCCACATAGACCATCTGCTGCAGGGGAATCATCTTTATATCAATTTCATCTTCAAGGGACTTTGTCAGTTCCTGGGCGGCACCCTGGGGGTAAAAGCGTTCCCGGGAATCCCCGGCAAATGGGTCGCCGTGGTCCTGACTGATCATGAAATGCGTGCAGCCGTAGTTGCGCCGGATGATGGCCTCGAAAAGTGCCTGCCTGGGACCGGCCAGACGTCTTTCTAAGGGGATGAGTCCCAGCTGAACCATGTTTCTGGGGAAATTGGTGATAAATTCCTGGTAGCAACGCACCAGGGTGAAGTGGTCCAGGTCATTGGGTCCGGCCCGGCCCACCACGGGATGAATAAAGAGATTGGCTCCGGCCTCCCGGGCCCCGCGCAGAATCATTTCCCGGTGGGCGCAGTGCAGGTGCCGCTCGGTCTGAAACCCGGCCACGTTGCGCCAGCCCCTCTGGGTGAAGATGCGGTGGGTTTGTGCCGGCGAGGTGCGCAGATCAGCAAAGTCGTAATGAAGGGGCAGATGCAGTCCTTCCAGGGTGCCGCCCACGAACCACGGATGAACCTCTTGAAAAAGTTTGCCCACGCCGGGATGTTCGTCCGGCCTGGAAGTCCCGAAAACGGCCCGGGCATGCCGCTTTAAATCCGGCATCCAGACTTCCTGGACGGTAAGCACTGCCAGCATGAAGCCTTCTTCATCCCTCAGGGCCAGAGGCTCGCCTGGATGCAACTTTTGAGCCACTGCTTCGGGTACGTCCAGGCATACGGGCATGGGCCAGACAGTGCCGTCAGTTAGACGCATATTGTCCAGGACGGATTCATAATCGGCCCGGTTCATAAAGCCCACCAGGGGGTAAAAGGCCCGGTTGAGCAGAAGCTCCAGGTCGCAGAGCTGTCTCTGATTTAAATCCATGGACAGATAAACGCCGGCCTCCTGCTTGAGGCGGTCAATGCGGCGGAAATGAACCAGAAGGTTTTCAGAATAGAAGTTGGCTGTGTTTTCAGTGCTCATGGTTTCCCTGCGCGTGCAGTTTATCTGGGATAACTATACTTTATGGGCTTTAAAGGCAAGGGTATAGTTGGGCGAGGGGGCGAGGGGGCGAGAGGGCGACTTGGCGATGAAGAGAATATGCAGAGGACAGAGGGCATGGGGCATAGGGCATGGAGCATAGGGCATGGCGTATGAGGCATGGGGAAGAGTTTATTCCGACTTGCATTCAAGATGATCTTTATGCCCGTTGTCATCAAATATTTGACACCACAGAGATCACAGAGGTTCACAGAGAAAAGCCCTCTTTATCTTAACTCTGTGCCTTCTGTGCCCTCTGTGGTAAAATTCTTTTTCTGTGGGGCGGTTTTCCGAACTTAGAATGATATCTATACTGTCTGGAGAAATCATCTTGATTGCAACTTAAAATTAGCTGTCATGGTGGTGGCAGGATTCAATTCAAAAGCACTATGCCCAGGTTGAGGTAGGTGGCGAAGGCTACCCACAGGGCATAAGGCATGAACAGGATGGAGGCTGAAATTTGTCAGCCTCAAGTGTTCTTTGTTTCATTCAGTTTGTCCGCCAGTTCATTTCCTTGTTCTGCAATGGCTTCAATGGTCAATTCGGGTAATTCTGTGCGCCGCCATTGTGTGTAGTTGAATCTATCCCTGGAGACCGCTGCAAGAAAGCGTTCTGTTTCCACCAGCCCAAGCTTGTTGATTAAAGCCTGCATGCCCTGCATGCGAATTTCCATTTCAGTCTTCATACCAATTCTCCAGTGCTGCGAGGGCGTTGTTTGGAAAGGCTACCTGTATTTCTCTATTTCCGCTTATTTTTTTGTGTATGCGGTCATCGGTGGTGATAAAAAAATCCGCCTTCCCCTCTATTGCGGAGGCAACATGAAGTGCATCATAATTCGAAAGTCCAAAACTGGCAAATCTATGTGCCGTGGCAACCACCTCGGGTGTGGCGAAAATTATACGTTCAGCTAGATACCGCCATCTGGTAATAGCTAAGCGATGTTCTGCGAAAGGGTTTTTTTGGCACTCAAAGTCGAGAGTTGATGACCAGAGTAAACCACACTCTCTTTGCTTGACTTTTTTCTGAATAATTAACTTTGCTTCTGTCTCCAGTCGGATACGTGACTGGTTTTGGTCGTCGTAAGGACGATTGAAGCAACACATGTCAAGGTAAATTAGTTGCATGTCAAAGATTTACTCCATTCATTAAGCTGGCAAGCGGATATCAACTGGTGTTAAGAGCAGAACATGATACCTCTTTACTTTTTCGCAGATATAAAATTACAATTAAGTCACGGTAGCTCATCATGTCAATATGATAATAAAAAAGAATGCCTGATATTTCTCAATTCAAAAGCACTATGCCCAGGTTGAGGTAGGTGGCGAAGGCTACCCACAGGGCATAAGGCATGAACAGGATGGAGGCTGGCCTGCTTATCGGCCAGGAGAACCTGATAAAGGCCAGGATCAGGATCAGGAGCAGGAATATATTCACTAAGGCCAGGGCAGGGCTTTGCAGCCCGAAGAAGAGCCAGGACCACAGGGCGTTTAATACAATCTGGCACCCCCAGCAGACAATGGCCGGATGTTTGATGGAACGGGTTTTTTGCCAGACCAGCCAGCCGGCGATGGCTATCATGAGGTACAGGGTCATCCAGACAGGAGTGAATATCCAGCCCGGAGGGGTAAGCGCAGGTTTGATAAGCTCATTATACCAGGGGCCTGGCCTGAAGATGGCTCCGAATGAAGAGGTGATGAGTACCAGGGCTAAGAATATGATAAATGAGTACATTGGATTTCCTTTTTATTTATCGTCTTTACGGGCGATGAAGGAATACATTACCGGGACCAGGACCAGGGTGACCAGAGTGGAGCTGGCCAGCCCGCCTATGATGGCCCGGGCCATGGGGGCCTGGGCCTCGCCGCCTTCTCCGGCCCCGATGGCCAGGGGGGTCAGGGCGAAGATGGTGGTCAGGGCGGTCATGAGAATGGGCCTGAGTCTCCTGCGTCCGGCCTCCCGGATGGCGGACTGCATGAGCATGCCGTCCCTGCGGCGCAGCAGGTTGGTCTGGGCCACCAGCAGGATGGCGTTGTTCACCAGGATGCCCACCAGCATGATGCACCCTATGTAGGACTGGATATTGAAGGTGGTGTTGGTGAGAAAAAGCATCAGGCAGACGCCGATGATGGCCATGGGCACGGCGAACATGACTATCAAAGGGTCGCGCAGGGACTCGTAGAGGCAGGCCAGGACCATGTACACCAGCACCAGGGCCAGGATAAGCCCCAGTCCCAGTTCTCCAAAGGCCTCCTGCTGTTCTTCGTAGTCCCCGCCGAAACCGATGCTGAAGCCCTGGGGAATGGGCATGAGCTCCAGCTGGCTTCGAATATCGCGCACAACCTCTCCCAGGCTGGTGTCTGCAAAGTCAGCCGAGACAGTAACAATCCTTTCCTGGTCCTTTCTCTCGATATTCATGGGTCCGGTGCCCGGGCGTACGTCCACCAGGTTGCGCAGGGCAATGCCGGTGTCTCCCAGTCCGGCCACGGTGGTGTCTAAGATTTCATCAAGGGGCATGAATTCCGCGTCCTTGAGCTTGACCCGGATGGAATACTCCTCTCCCCGGTCCCGGAAGTAGCCTGCAGTGGAACCTGAAAGCACGGTGCGCAGGGCTTCGCCAGCCTGGGAGACGCTTACTCCCATGCTTTCAGCCCGGGCGCGGTCAACGGTTATGATTTCTTCCGGGGCCTCGGTTTCGCGGCTGATACTGGCATCGCTTATGCCGGGCACAGCTTCCACCAGTTCCTGGACTCTCTGGGACAGGGCCGCAGAGGTATCTAAGTCGTGTCCCCGGATTTCCACCTCCACCCGGTCGCCATCGGATGCGCCCAGGCGCAGGATAAACAGCCCGCCGCCGGCCCTGGTCCTTATCTGCGCCCCGGGAATCCGGTTCAGCTCGCGGCGCAGGTCATTTGCAATCTCCTGGCTGGAGCGGTCTCTTTTACTTTCCTCCACCAAGCTTATGCGGACTTCCCCCAGGTGGGAGCCGGAAAAGCGCCAGCCCACACCGCCCAGAAAGGAAATGACGTTTTCGGCCTCAGGGACCTGGCGCTTGACGATTTCCTCCACCTGCAAAGCGGCCCTGTCCAGGACTTCCAGCCTGGAGCCCACGTCCATTTCTATATTTATGCGCACCTCCCCCTCATCGGTCTCAGGCATCATCTCAGTTCCGATGTAGGGCACCAAGGCCATGCTGGAGATTAGAAGCAGCAGGGCGGTGAGGATGGTCAGGGCCCTGTGCCTGAGGCAGGTGTCCAGCAGGGACTGATAGCTGGATTCAAGGCTGCCGAAAAAGCGTTTAGATACTGCATTTATGCCGCCGACTGTGCCTGTTTTGCCCCCGGCGCAGCTCATGGGGCCAAGACATCTGGAGTAGAGCATGGGCACCAGAAGCAGGGCCACAGCCAGGGAGCAAAGCAGGGAAAAACCCACCACATAGGCCAGCTGGGTAAACATGACCCCGGCCATGCCCCGGATAAATATTATGGGCAGAAATACGGCCATGGTGGTCAAAGTGCTGGCGGTGATGGCTGCTGCCACCTCTCCGGCCCCGGAGACCGAGGCCTGGGGCGGTGGGGAGCCGCCTTCGCGCTTACGGTGGATGTTTTCCAGGACCACTATGGAGTTGTCCACCAGCAGTCCCGCCCCCAGGGCCAGTCCCCCCAGGGTCATGAGGTTTATGGTGAACCCTCCGAAATATATAATGATAAAGGTGGCCACGATGGAGATGGGAATGGCTGCGGCCACGATGGCCGTGCCCCGCAGGCTGCGCAGGAAAAAGAGCAGCACCAGCACGGCAAAAAAGCTGCCGTAGAGCAGGGTTCCGGCCACGTTGGTGATGGACCTCTGGATGTAGCTGGAAGTGTCGATAATGGGGGATATGCCCAGCTGGGGGAACTCACGGTTGATGCGCTCCACTTCCTGCAGGACCTGGCCGGCCACTTCCACGGTATTGGCCCCGGACTGCTTGTTGATGGTAAGCCTGATGCCCGGTTCTCCATTGACCCTGACCAGGCGGGTTATGCGCTCCCAGGAGTCCTGGACATCGGCGATGTCCCCCAGCCTGATGGTGGACCCGTCTCTCTGGGCAATGACTGTTCCTGAGAGTTCCTGCAGGTCGGTGAATTCTCCCAGGATGCGCACGGTGGTCTCATGCTGGTCCTCTTCGCGCACTCCTGCCGGGAAGTTCAGGTTGGCCTCACGGATACGCCGGTTTATTTCCTCTAAGGAAAGGTCCAGGGCCTGGATCTTGCCCGGCAGCAGGTCTACATGGATTTCGCGTTCCAGGCCTCCGCGGATTTCCAGGGCGGCCACCCCGGGGACACGTTCCACCCTGTGGCGCACCTCGTCCTCGATGAGTCGGCGGGCCTCTATGGGGTCCAGGCGGCTGGAGGCCCCCAGGATAAGTATGGGAAAACTGGCCAGGTCGAATTTGCGCAGAAAGGGCCGGTCGGCATCAGTGGGCAGGTTCGGGGCGACCCGGTCCAGGCGGTCGCGCAGGTCATTGGCGGCTGCATCCAGGTCCGTTCCCCAGGCAAAGCTGACCCGGATATCGCTTAAGCCCTCCACCGACCTGGAATATATTTCATCTACCCCGGGTACGGCGCTGAAGGCCCGTTCCAAAGGCCTGGTAATTAGGTTTTCGACCTCCTGCGGTCCGGCATGTTCATAATTAGTGCGCACGCTGATGGTGGGGTAGGTGATGTCCGGCATGAGGTCTATGGCTACTCTGGACAGGGAGACCAGGCCCAGCAGCAACACTATCAAGGAGGCCATGGTCACCAGGACCGGGCGGGAGACTGCGAAAGAGGAGAGCTTGTTCATTTCTGGCTTTGTTGGTAAATCTATTATCTGTTATTTGTTGTCGGATATCCGATGGCGGTCCACAGGCAAGGCTGACTATTTAAGCCTATAAAAATGCAAAGCTTCCAACAAGGCTGCCTCTACCCGCATCCATTCCCCAAGTCCCTGAATCCCCCAATTCCCCAATCCCTAAATTCCTGAAATCCCTGAATTCTCACTCCCCGAATCCTTCAGGTACGACAATGTCAGCCCCGTCCACCAGCAGGTGCCTGCCCGAGGTGACCACGTAGCCCTCCAGCTCAGGCTCAATTATTTCCACCAGCCGGCCGTCCTGAAGCCCTGTGCGCACCGGGACGAAATGTGCCTGCATGGTGTCCCTGTGGGCCACAAAAACCCCATGGGAGCCGTTGCGGCGGGCCAGGGCCGCCGAGGGGACAGCTGTGGCCTGCGGCCTTTGACCCAGTTCAATCTGCACCCGGACAAACATTCCCGGGGCCAGACGACCGTCCGGGTTGGGCACAAGCACCTCCGCCCTGGCCTGACGGGTGGCATCCTCCAGCAGAGGGGCCAGGCGGATGATGGTTCCCTCAAGCTGCAGGTCTGAAAAGGCGTCCGGCTTGATTACAGCACTCTGGCCGGTGGATATGAAGGGATAGTCCCGTTCGATTACATTTATGACCGCCTTGAGATTTCTGGTGCAAATGATGGTGACTATGGGCTCGTTGGCCTGCAGCATGTCGCCTTCGTCCACAAAGCGGCGGGCCACCCGGCGGGTGGGGTCATCCCCGGACCATCTGGCCCGGATGGTGGTATATTCCAGCCTGACCCTGGCAGCCTCTAAGGCGGCCTGTCTCTGCCTGACCTGAGCCTGGGCCACATCATGTCTGGACTGGCGGACATCAAATACAGACTGGGCCTGGTCCAGCTCGGACTGGGAGAGATTGCCCCTTTCAAAAAGCCTTTGGGAACGGTCCAGGTCTTTTCGGGCCACCTCCAGCTCACTGGAGCTTTCCACCAGTGCAGCCCGGGCGAGCTCCAGTTCAGCCGTGGCCATATGGACCTCCTGGGCGAATTCTTCGCTGTCCAGCTCTGCTATGATGTCCCCTCTGGCCACCCGGTCTCCGATATCCACGTGCAGTTTTTCAAGTCTGCCGGACACCCTGGGGGCGACCTGAAATGATGTTTCAGCCACCAGGGTGCCGGTAATCTCTGCACGGTGGAGCAAAGTCTCGGTGCGTACCGGCTCGACGCTTACGGCCTGAGCTCTCTGGCCCGGGCCATTGGAGGCGGGTTCAGGAAAAAGGATGTCCTGGTAGACCTTGTATCCCATCAGTCCCAGAAATGAGAGGATAATGGCCAGAGTCACAAATTTTTTCATTTTTTCATATCTCCTGCGGGGAAAAACATAATAGCCATTAAAACAGCTCCGGACAAGTTTTTTTGGATAATTTGCACAAAAATACTGAGCTCTCTTTTTACCCATTTTGCGTCAAACCTGAAATGGGTAAAAAAGGTCAGACATAAGATGTGCTGAGTAATGATGTTTGCGCTTTATTTACATCCCGGATGAGTGTATTATTTATCTGACAATGAGAATCTGTCTGGAATCCTGCCGAGACATGGTGATGGGGTAACCATTCAAAAAGCGCAGGAAACGGCCCGGGACAGTCCCCAGTCACGCCAGAGGCGTGAGTCCCAGTAGCCACCACCGAGGCCCCCCTGAATGGTTACGTGATGGCTGACAGAAGAGTGACAAATGATTAAAGGTGCAAACCAGGGCAGCATGATTAATGGTGCTTGTGCTGTCCGGGGCCTTTTTTGATTCAAGGAGGCAGCAGGTTATGATTACCCGCAGAAATTTTGTCAAAGGCGTGTTTGCAACTGCAGGCACATTCTTTTTTGCCGGGTGCTCCGAGGCTGGAAACCCCGGGGTGGGCAACAGCGAATGGACTCCAGCTTATGCCCGGCTGGAAGAAGAGGGCAGGCTCAAGGACAGGGTGGATGAGGCCTATGGCCGACTGGAGAAGTGTACCCTTTGCCCCCACAAGTGTGGTGTGAACCGGCTTGACGGCGAAGAAGGCTTTTGCCGGGCCCCGGGCCGGGCCGTGGTGCACAGCAGGTCACCGCATTTCGGGGAAGAGCTGCCCCTGGTGGGGGATAACGGATCCGGGACAATCTTTTTCTCCAACTGCAACCTGCGCTGCGTGTTCTGCCAGAACTGGCCCATAGCCCATGAAGGGCGGGGCAGGGAAGTGGAGGATGAAGAGCTGGCGGAAATGATGCTGGATCTGCAGCGGCGCGGTTGCCACAACATAAACCTGGTTACTCCCACCCATGTCATGCCCAATATTCTAAGCGCCACAAGAATAGCCATGAAAAATGGCCTGAATCTTCCGCTGTGCTACAATACCGGGGGCTATGAACTCGTGGAGAATATCGAGCTTCTGGACGGTATAGTGGATATCTATCTGCCGGATCTCAAATTCATGGGCAGTGATGAGTCTGCAAAGTACGTTCTCGAAGGACGCGGGGACTATCCGGAAATGGCTCAGGATTCAATAATTGAGATGAACCGCCAGGTCGGGGTGTTGGAGAAAGACGAAAGGGGTGTTGCCAGAAGAGGCGTCATGGTCCGCCACTTAGTCATGCCCAACCGGGTGGCCGGGACCAGGGAGTTTGTAGACTGGGTGGCAGAGAACCTGCCCGGGGACACTTATGTCAATATCATGTCCCAGTACCGGGTGGAGCATATGGCCTTTGAATACGACAAGATTGCCAGATCCACAAACTCAAGGGAATTTGTGGAGGCAATCGACTGGGCCAAAGAAGCAGGCCTGACAAACTTGGACGAAAGGTCCATGTCCCAGTACAGGCTGCATCGGCGCAGGATGTCCTGAGTTTCTCAGTTGTCATACGCCAAGGTGTAAAAAATAGTTAAGAGTTTGCTCACGCCAGGGCGTCAGCGCGCTAAGAGCTTAAGAGTTATCTCACGCAAAGACGCTAAGGCGCAAAGAAAAAACACTTATGGCTTTCCAGCTTAGCTGCTTTGGGCCGTTGCGTGAGGCTGGTTTTCTCCTTGTTTTAAATGAGCTCACTGGCTTTAAGCCCAGATGCCGGAAATCTCCCGGCTGCAATGGCTGCATTTGCCTTCCTGTATGTCCATGCTGTCGATGACGAAGCCCACCCGGTTGATTATCTTTTCGCCACATCCGGGACAGAAAGTGTTTTCTCCCTCGTGGCCGGTCACCCGGGAAACGTAGACATGGTTCAGCCCGGCCTGCATTGCTGTTTCCCGGGCCTGGTCCAGGGTGGACACCGGGGTCCTGGGCAGCCCCGATAGCTGGTACAGGGGGTAAAACCGGGCCAGGTGCAGGGGTACGTCTGGACCCAGTTCATTTTTTATCCAGCTGCACATTTCATTTATCATCTCCATGTCGTCGTTCAGGGTGGGGATAACTATGGTGGTTATTTCTAAGTGCAGGCCTTTTTCCCGGATGGTTTTAAGGGAATCTAAGACCGGCTGCAGTTCTCCCCCGACAACCTCCCTGTAAAACTCTTGATCAAAGCTTTTCAGGTCCACGTTGACTGCATCCACGGAGTTGCAGATCTCCTGCAGGGGTTCAGAATTGATGTAGGCCGCCGTGTGCATCAGGTTTAAAAGCCCCTGCTCCCGTGCTTTTTCAGCTGTTTTTTTCATGTATTCATAAAATATTACCGGCTCTCCAAAGGCGTAGCTCAGTGACTTAAGGCCAGCGTCCATGGCATGTTTTACCACTGCTTCAGGGGGCATGTCGTAGGCGTGTACCTCTTCGGGATCCACCAGGGCCATGTCCCAGACCTCGCAGAACTTGCAGGAGAGGTTGCACCCGGCGGTGGAGATGGACAGGGCCCTGGTCCCGGGCAGGACGTGAAAAAATGGTTTGCGCTCCACAGGGTCCTCCTGGATAAGGGCCGGGTTGGAGTGGGCCAGGGTATAGCCCTTGCCATCGCGGTTCTCTCTTACCCGGCAAAGAGATCTTTCCCCGGGTTTGAGCCGGCATCCATTGGGGCAAAGTGCGCACTCTATTTTGGAGTCTTCCACACTGCTGAACCAGGCAGCCTCCCTGGGGCTGGTAAAGCCCATCCGGGCTGTCTGGGGCTGCTCAGCCTCGGGTGGGGCTGTCTGGGCCATGACTTTGGAAGAAGCCACGGCAATGCCAGCAGCGCAGAGCGAACATGCCCCCATGGCGCTTTTGATGAATTTATTACGGCTGATTTTTAACTTGCTTTGTGTATTTTTCATAAGACCTCCCTGCAGTCGGAAAGACTGCAAAGATACGCCTGCGAAAATTTGAACGCAGGCAATAAGTTGTAAATGGTCCGGATCATCCGATGCAAAATAATACATGAACACGTTCCCGGCAACAAGTTTCCGGGAAAATATGTCATCCCAGGGGGCGAAAAAGTGCCGGTGCCTGTCCCCTCCGCCGGGGTAGCCGCATGTTAATATGCGGATTCAGCCTGGAAAGACAGTTCTTGACGTCTCTTAACACCCTGGTTGACTTTTGGAAAGGGGGAGGGCATTGCATGAGAGGTTTTACCCTCTCTGCAGTGCAAAGGCATCCTGTTATGGAAACCTGGTATGTTTATTCCCTTTCAGCGCTTGTGCTCATGGGCCTTCAGCGCTTCCTGTATAAAGTGGCGGCTTCTAAAAACTGCAGCACTTTCAGGACCACCTTTGTCTTTATGGCCACTGTGGGTGTGCTCGCGGGTGCTGTCACCCTGATTCGGCGTCCGGAGATAGCTGACCCGGGATTTCTGGTTTTCATATCCCTGGCCAACAGCCTGACCTTTGCAAGCGCCACACTTTGCCACATCCAGGCCCTGAAGTATGTGCCAGTGGCAGTGGCCTATCCTCTGATCCGCATGAACATCGTCCTGGTTGTCCTTTTTGCGGTTTTTTTCCTGCAGGAGAGCCTGGCTCTGCAGCAGGTGCTTGGCCTTTTATTCTCCCTGGCCACTGTATGGATTCTGGGAAGGGACAAAAATTCAGACTTTCAGGTTTCAGGCAGGGCCAGGGGTCTCTTGCTGGTCTTTCTGGCCATGCTGGCCGGAGGTCTGTCCGCCATTACCTGCAAGTTTGCAGCTGATTATACCGATATATGGGCTTTTATGGCCCTGTCCTACATATTTTCCACCCTGTTCACCTTGGCCCTGGCACCAAGGATGTTCGCCGCTTCCCAGGATCCCGGTCCGGGAAGGCTGGCCCTGGGTATCGGGCTGTTGATGGGTCTTCTCAACCTGGCCGGCTTCTATCTTTTCCTGCGTGCCCTGGCTCTTGGTCCTTTATCCGTTGTGGCTGTAGTCAACGGCATGAACTTTCTTGTTCCGGTGCTGCTGGCGGCGATATTTTTCAGGGAGCGCCTGGATGCTTACCGCTTCCTGGGCCTGGCCCTGGCCGTTGCAGCTCTGTGGCTTTTGAGGGCCTGAAGTCGGGAGCCTGGAAGTTCTGTTTACCTTCATGGTCTTGCCGATCCATTGGAAATTTCGGACCAGTGCTTTTTTTGCAGGTGCATCCAGAACCTGGTTCTGGAGGGTTCTGGTGGTATTTTTTCAAGACTGTTGAAAGTAGTGTAAAATAAATTTTATTTAACACCTTAAGGGGTATGCTTTGTTGTTTATTATACAGTCCACGGATATTTATACTGTATATGATAATTATAAAGTAGCAGTTTATATGTCCACTGCGTAAACAGATACAAAAAAAGGGCTGAACTGTTACATTTTTAAAAGAGTATTGTTATTTAAAGCATGTGAAATTGTGAACAATATTTTTATGTTTATTGGTTGACACGATTTTTTATGGTTGTTAATTATTAAATTTAATATGCAGAACACATTCGAATTTTTTGTTTGATATACATGGCAAAAAATTGGTTGCAAAAAGGATTTGCTTAATAAAAGTATGGACAGCCCAGGTTGTTCTTGAAGATATGATTTTCGGGCGAAAGCCCGATTGAGGCATCTATGTTTTTGTCCAACATTATAACCTGGAGGTTTTATGGCTTCAAACAAAACAGAAAATGGTGATGCAAGGGTGGTAGACTACAAGCAGATGAATATCCCTGATGACTTGTCTGACAGCGAGCGTCAGATGTATGAAGACAATCAGACTGTGCAACTCAAGGATAAAAATACCGGCGAAACCGTAGAAGTTTCAAGGACAGAGGAATCCCCCGAACTGGGCAAGCTGCTTATGGTCTGTGGGATCATCGGGGCAGTCCTGGTGGCAGGGTTTCTTATATTTTCCCTTGTTTCCTGAACATCCCGCGTCCCTGGCCGGCACCGTACTGCCGGGTTCCTGATTCACAGGTTCCTTTTTAGTCAGACAGGCTGAATGGCTACAGAACAAGAGAGAAAGAGGCGTGGTCCTCCACGGACCACGCCTCTTTTTGCGAAGTTTGATGTTCTGGATGGCTGGGTGTAGGGTGCATGTGAACATGCATTGAAAACACAAGGAGGTGAGCATATATGTCTGTGACTGTTAGCGTGCTGCTGGCTGTTCTGGTGGGCGGGGCTGTGCTTGGGCTTCTGGCCTGGAAGGGCGGGGAGAGCTGCACCCCGTGACTGTACCTGTATATCCCGCTGGGAGCGGGAGTTCTGGCTTTTTTTGTTTTTTCCAGGCTGTTATAGCCTTGAGGGTTTTGCAGGTTTTGCGAAAAAGGTGTCAGCGCTAAAAAAACCGGCAGGCCCGGTCCCTGGCAGGGGGTGAAGCTGGGGCCTGCTTTAACAGGACTTTCTGGCCGGTCTTAAGCCTCCTTGTTTACCAGTACTCCGAGCATATCCTCTATGGATTCGGCCAGGCTCAGGATCTCATCAGAAGGTATCTTGCGGATGATTTTGTCGCTTGTCGGATCCAGCACCTCCACCTGGATGCTCTCGCCTTCACCCTGAAACTGGAAATTCAGCTTGACCCCCATGGAACTCATGTATTCCTTGATGGAGTTGGCTGCTCCCAGGATCTTGTCCTCGTCCAGATCCTGGGCCGAAGTCTGAGGGTGAACAATGGTTTTTGTTTCTTCGGCGCTTTTGGGTTGGGCCCCTCCGGTCTTGAGAGTTGGGGCTGCCAGGGGATTTATGTCAAAATTGGTTATCTTCATTGCCGGCCTCCTTTATGCTTATTTTATATATCGGACAGAAGGCCGAAAACTTTAGCCGGGAAAATCCGGTCAACTCCAGGCGACCCGGTCTTCAACAGGGTCGTAATAGAATTTGCAGGCCTTTTGCTCTTTTTGTACCTGCACTGTCTTGCCGGATATGGTGATAACCGTGCCCGGGTAAACTGTGTCCGTGACCTTGAGCACCAGGCTGGTGCTTTTTTTGAATTCCTCCCTTTTTTCCTCCAGCTGCCTTTCTGTTTCCAGAAGCCTTTCCTGGATGGTGGAATAGACGTTCATGATTTCCTTGATGACTTTTTTCTGTTCCGGGGTGGACTTTTTCAGGTCAAAGGAAGAGATTTTTTTGTTTATCTCGTCCTTGTGTTTTTTCAGCTCTTTTTTCTGGTCAAGAAGGCTCTGCAGCTCTTCCGGAACCAGGCCTATGTTCACCTCTGTCCTGACACCGTAGCTGGAACCCAGTTCCCGGACCTCCATGCCCTTTTCAGCAGTGATCTTACCGCCCATGACCTTGCCTTTTCCCTGGGAAACCACCCTGTCCTTGCAGACAACTGTACAGTTGGTAAGGTTGTTGGCAAAGGAGACCTGGCCCACGGCCATGATATTGGCGTTTTCGGCAAACTTGCAGCGAAGGCTGCCCTTGACCTTGATGTATCCGGAGCCTTTCATGACCACTCCGCCCTGGACCTCGATGTTGCCCCCGGCAAGGACCTGGGCGTCCTCAATGTTTTTATGCACAATCAGGTGTTCCGGACAGCGCACAGAGAAGGTGTCCCTGACGGTGCCCATGACTTCCAGAGAGCCCTTGTTCAGCTTGATGTTGCCGGTGGACAGAGCCACATCACCGTTGACCTGCAAAAAGTCCAGAACAGAGACCTGCTTTTCCTGAAAAAGGACCAGGCCTGCCGATTCGGCCACGAGTTCTCCGGTGGAGGGGTCCAGGCGGACATTTTCTCCCGGCCCCAGAGGGCATTCCTTGCCGTCTCTGCCGGGTATCACGTTGCCGAACACGTCCTGTCCATCGCGCCCCGGGGTTGCCTGGTGGATCCTGCCCAGGACGGTTCCTTCTGCAACAGAGCGGTAGACGCTTCGCTCCCGGTAATCAACCCTGCGGGTGACGTCGGAATCGTCAACTTCTTCCTGCTGCAGTGAAGAGGCCAGCTCAAAGTAACCGTTGCGGCCGTGCTTTGCCGGAGTTCCCCTGGCAACCACGGCTATCTGGGGGGACTGGGTTTTGTGAGCGTTTTCCAGGGCTGTCTCAATGGCGTTTTGTTCCACCATGCTTTCCGCAACTTTCATGTCAGTCAGGGCTTTGAGGAGCTGCTCAATCTGGATTTCCAGCTCATAATAGTCCCTGGGGAAGATAATGCTGACTATCCGGCTTTTCTCGCCGACAATGCGAAAAAGGGGCTTTACATCTATTTTTCCGGGATCCATCTGCACCAGGCCGTAACCCTTGGCCAGAACTCCGCCGGACTTGGAGTCCAGTTTGCAGCCAGAACCCAGAACCATTTCCTGGTAATACTCCTGATCCAGCTTATGGGGAAGAACAGGGCGTCCAAAGACGTTTTTTCCCGACTGGTCCTGTTCAGCCCTGGCATAGACCCCTATCAGGGTGCCCTTGAACACCGGCAGTGAGAGATTGCCCCTGGGCTCGAAAAAGCTGGCCCCTTTTTTGCGGGGCATGATGCCGGTCATGATGGTCATGTCTTTTATGGGCGAGCCGGACCATGACCTGAGCAGTATATTGTTCAGCAGGCCTTCATCGGGTTTGAGCAGGACGTCGAGTCTTGCCAGTTCGGCATAGATGTCCTCCAGGCTTAGATTTGACTGGGTTCCCGGAGGTGGGGAATAGTTTTTGACTTTGACACTCATGCGGTCTTCTGAAACCACAAGTTCCAGGCCAGAAGAACCGGCTGATCCGTCCCTGTTGTCCGTCATGCTTCACCACTCCCTGATGCAGGTGGCAGATATTCGAATCTATTTAGACAGCGCTTTTAAGGAAAGCAGGGGACAGTCCCCGTGCCACATGTAAAGCGTTGACCAGATACATTCCCGCAGACTTTCTGTAGACGCATCTTATCTGGGCAGAAAACGCTGCAGCATATCCCTTGCTCCGTTTTCCTGTTCCTCATTTTCAGGGTCCATCTGGTCCATCAACTGCTGCAGCAGGCCTTCGCCCTTTTCCCGCAAGAGGTCGCGTACTATATCCTCAATATCCAGGCCGACACTTACGTCGTCAAAGGGGCCGCGGATGCGCAGGGGTATTCCTGCCTGGGGAAGGGCATATCTTTCTTCGATTTCTTCTTTCAGTGCACCGGCAAGGGTCACTCTGGCCCGGGATTCCAGGTAGGACTCCGGAAGGTCTAAGCGCATGTCTCCGGTCATGCCCAGGGCAGGAGAGTCAAGCTCCAGATCCTGGGAGGAGGCGATGCCGGATGCTATATCAAAGCTGCCCTTGAAACTGGAAAACCTGGTTGTTTCTTCATCGTCCCTGCTGGGTCTTTCTTCGCCAAAGGCCGCAGCAAAGCCGTCCCGGATCATGTGGTCCAGGTCCATGCCCCGGATGGTCCCGTCGCGTACTTCAATCCGTGCCTCGCCGAAAAGGTTTTCCAGGAACAGGTCGGTGTTTTTTCCGAAGGTCTTGAGTTCACTGTCCAGTTCGGCAGTGCCGGACAAAAAGTCCTTTTCCGCCACGTCCTGCAGAAGAGGTTTTACCTGCACATCCCTCAAGGAGCTGTCCATCTCGATATGGGCTTCATCCTGCACGTCTTTCAGGGAAAGAAGTCCCTCAAAAGTGCCCTGGTAAAGTTTTGCCGTGAGCGGAGATATGACCATCTCCCCGTTTCCCGAAGTTATCTGTGCGCTCAGTTCGTCGATTACCGCCTGGTAAGCCTTGAGACTGGTCAGCTTTATTTCCCCTTCCAGGGCGAGATCGTGCAGAAAACCCAGGTCCATATTATTTTTATCGTCATTTTCCGGATTTGAATTAGGGCTGTTGCCGGGGTTGTTGCCCGTCTCAGAGTTTTCCTCCGGTGGAGGCATGATGCGGTCCAGGTCCAGATTGTCTCCCTCCAGGTCGATTCTGATCTGTGGGACGGCGTCCAGTTCACGGGCACTTATTTTTCCGCTAAGATCGGCGTCCAGTGCCTGGATGGATAGTTCTGAAAATTCCATGCTGTTCGCCCCGAAGGCATAAACAATGTCCCCGCGTATCCGGGCGTCTTTTACCGGTTCATGTAGAGGTTCCCCGGAAAGATCCAGATCCATGTCCAGCTCTGAAAGCCGGATGGATTTTTCTTCTCCCTGCAGCAGGGCCTGTGTGGTGAGGCTGATTCTGCCATCCAGCTCCGGGCTGAAATTTTTGAATTTCATGTCCGACTGCAGATCAAAAGGCTCGTCCTGCCTGATACGTTCTGTAAGGAGGTCGAGGTCTTCAATACGGAAGTGAACATCTGTACCCATATCTTTGTAGGATATGTTGGAGTCGGTGATTTCAAGCCCGGCGATGTCCAGGGCCGGGATGAAAATGTCTTCGGAATCCTGCTGTGCAGGCTCGTTTTCCCCTGCGTAAGCAAGAGAAGAGCCAAGCATAACGCCTTCTCTGGATTCCTCCGGCCTGGAAGCGATCCAGTTGGGCCGGCCCTGGGCGTCTTTTACCAGGTCCAGGTTAAGACCCTTGAGGACCACACGGTCCATCTGAACCTGGCCCAGAAGCAGAGGCCATACTTTGAGCCGTATCTGCAGGGCTTCAACCGAACCCAGGTTTTCGTCTTCAAAATCCGGTGGATTGGCCACGCTGGCCTTTCCTACATCTATGCCCAGCCAGGGGAGAAAAGAAAGCTCAATATCTCCCTCCAGGGAGACCTCGTAGCCTGTGGCATTGTAAATGCCTGCCTCTACCTCGGGCTTGTGCTTGTTGAAATCAACTATGTGCGGCAGGATGATAATGGCCAGGATAATCAGGAAAAGAAGAATGCCCACAATGGCCAGGGTTAGTTTGATTGTTCTTGCCATGGTTGATTACCTCTCTTTTAATGACTTGTCGGTGTCAGGAGTATCTGTTCAGCTTTTTAAGGAAATCAGGGGACAGTACCCAGGCCTTGTGCCAGTAATCAACACCGAGGACCCCCTGAATGGTTACAAAAAATTAACCGCCGGACCGGGCTTTTGAGCCTTTCAGGAAATTTTGGGCCGCAAAAAATACCGCCTGGGCGGACAGTTACATACAGCCTGAATACAGTATTAAAATACACTCCTTGAATTGGCAATCCCAACGTGGCCCGCAGCACTGTATTTTCCCCGGGTCAGAGCTTTTTTCAATGGTAATCCGGGGGACGGTTTATATTGCCTGCTGCAGGGTGATACAGGCTTTCCAGCATGGAATATTTGTGCATGTCTTCCTGAACCGGGGGGTACTTGTTGGCCTGGTATTCTATCTCCTCTAAGTATTCCCTCCAGTGGTCCAGGTAAAAAGACAGGGCCCGGGCAAAGTTTTTTCCAACCAGTCCGTCCACCAGCAGTCTGCTTATTCTTTTCTGCCTGAAAAGAACATGCTGAGACAGCAGGAAGACCTTGCGCTCTTCACGGGTCATCTGTCTTAGAAGCAGCTTGAGCACCCCCTTGGCCCGGGGCTGATACATCCAGAAGTACATCAAATCCAGTGCGTTGACTATAATAATATTTACCATGTCCCGCTTTTCGTACTCAATGGTAAGCATAAGTTCCCGGGTGGATTCCAGCAGGTCCAGAACGTCGTCCATGGGAAAAAGCATTTCCAGCTGGGCGTAGGTGTCAAAAAGGTGCTGCAGTTTGCGCCGATAGTCCATGATCCTGCGGCGGATATACAGGGCCCTGTCCGCAAATCCCTCGATGATGCCGGCCACTGTGTCTGAGGCCAGCTTGGAGATGATGGTGGCCCATTGCTGCAGGATGCGGTCCACGGCGGCCACACCCATAAAGGCCAGGATGCCCCCGGCTACCCAGTTGAAGACCAGGGCCAGGGGAATGGCCAGCAGACTCCTGAAAAAATTGCCGATGACAGCGGCCCGGGGCAGCCCCCGGAAATAGTTGTGCGTGGAAAGGTACATGCCGTTTACCAGGGAAATGGTGGCATAGACTATTACCGGGTGGGTGGCCACGGTGGCCCCGAATCCCTGGTCCAGGATGAGGGTCTTGAGGATGAAATCCAGAAGCGGGACCGAAAAACCAGTATACATCAGGGAATCGGCAAAACGGTCCCAGCTGACAAAAGTGCTCCACTTGGCTAAGGAAGGCCTGTTGATTCCCCCGCAGCCCAGAACAGACTGGATTACGTTTCGAACCCCGGTGATGCCGAACCAGATGACGGCTCCGAAATACATGAGAATCCACCACTCGTGGGTGAGCAGAAAAGTGAGAAAAGCCGGGATAAATCCAATGCCTATCTTGGAGGCGATCTTGATGCGGGTATTTAGATACTTAAGAGAGGCCAGGCCTCTGGTTCTTTTAGTTTCATTGTGCCTTCCGCCGGGACCGTCCTCCCCGGGGGAGTGTATCCCCCCCAGGGTGAAAATATTACTCTTTTCCGGGGACAGGCTGTAGTAGTCCTGCACGATCCATTCGCGCACTCTCTGGTATTCCAGCCTGTTCAGGGCCGGGATTTTCTTCAGAACCCTGGAGACCCCGGCTGAGAGAAAATTGTAGCGGGTCTTGGGTATATAAGTATCCTGAGTCAGGGATTTTATGCCCACGTCCAGTCTCTGGTGGTCATTCCTGCTCCCGCCCGCAAGCTGCCTGCGGGCGCTTCGTGGAAGCGATTCCGAGAGTATCAGGCCCATGCCGTAAACACGACCGGAACGGCCGGTGGAATCGGATCCGATGCACCCGTAGAGGGGACGGTTCTGATAAAAGGACTGCAGAGTGGATATATCGCAAAGTATTTCCACCAGCTTGTCCCGCCTGGAGGAATCAAGGCTCTGGCGCTCTTCAGCTTCGCGCACCAGCTGCCCCAGGTATTTTTTCAGCTTGATGACGTTACCGGCGTTGATGGCATTCTGCAGGTTTATGATCCTTTCCTTGTCGTGTTCCCGGCCCAGGACCTGGTTTTTCAGGTTCAGGATCTCCAGGTGAGTGATCATGCCCTTGCAGTCGAAAAGGATTTCAATGACGTCCTCTACCTTGAGGTCGCACAGGTTGAGGGTGATGTTGGAATTGGCATGCAGGCTCTTTAGTTTTTCCGCCAGTTCTTCCGGGGTCAGGGTCAAAAGCTCGGGGGGATCTTCAGTCTCGAATATGTCCGGAACGTCAGGGTTCTGGGAAGTGCGCAGGTAGTTTTCGATGATATCGTAGATGTCCGGTTCCTGGACCATGTCATCGGCTTCTCCGGAAGGATCCGGACTTTGCCCGGGACGGCTGTAACAATTTTTTGCCGCCAGTTCTGCAGAGATAAGTTCGTGGATGTATTTGCCCAGGTGGTGTACTGAAACCTGCCCCTGCCCCACGGATTTTAGAAAGCTGTTTTCGTCCAGAGGGGCCAGGTTCAGCCCCATCTCCTGGTTGATTGCCGGAAGATGATTGCGGTTGAAGGAATGCAGCAGGCGCAGGACATAGGACCTGGTCAGGCTGGATATTTCGCGGCCCTGATCCATGAACTGGCGGATGCGCGGGGAGCGCAGAAAATCTATAAATCCTCCGGAGTCACTGAAGCCCCGGGGCACCCAGACCATGCGCACGGGCTTGTCTCTTAGCTTCACGGTGAATTCTATGCCCACCATGACCTTGATGTCCATGATGGAAGCCGCTTGCAGCAGTTCTTCGGCGGCTTCCCGGGGAACATGGTTGTAATAGATAACTGTGAGCCTGCGGATGCCTTTGATCCAGGCGTCCATAATAAGATGTGTGGGTGATTTTCTGCCGGTGGTGTTTACATCGTGGACATGCTCGTCAAAAGCCACCTGGTTCCACTCTTCCGGCATCTCCAGGAGATGGTATCTCTTCAGTTCCGAGCGGACCTTGCGGGGTTTGCCCAGAGAGACCATGGCAAAGTCCCTGGCCAGCTCCAGCTGTCGTCTGCAGTCGCCGTGGCTGCGGACCAGGTTTTTCATTATTTCCACCAGAACCCTGGCGGTGTTTATGCGCATGTGTCCGTGGGAAGTATAAAGGACCTCGTCGCGCAAAGAGCCCAGGGCGCTTATCCTGTCCTGTCGTTCCCCGCTTTCCAGGGATTCCAGGAGCTGAATCACGGAATAGGCTATGCGCTGCGCCCTTGGGGCGGCCATTTCCTTGATGCCGTGAGGGTGCAGATGTGGGGTCAGCAGTCTTTTCTGCTCGGGGTAAGTCTTGCGGGTGTAGACATCATTGACCATGCGCAGGAGATCGTAGTCGCTTTTATCAAAAAAAAGGGGTGATACGTTTTCCTGGTCGGGGCAACTGTGTGTGGATGTGTCCCGGGATGTTATATCTTGTATCTCTTTTTGCATGCCGTAAAAAAGGAATAACTAAAAAACAGGTGTGGACTTGCTTAATAAAATTTTTTTCTTAAACTGAAATGTTTTTTGTAACAACTTTGCTAATCAAATCACAATCATTATTTCCAGTGTGTTGTCAAGCTTCAGCCGCTGATGCAAACCGGCAAATAGTCCGTTTATATGCTTTGCAGCAAAAAAAGGCCCTCCAGCTGGCTGGAGGGCCTTGATGTCGCTTTTGAAAAAAGTCAGCGATTTTTGTTCGTTACTGTTTAGAATCCGGGCTCTTCTCCCGGGTCACCGTAGGGATCTTCGCCTTCGGGCTGTTCATACCCTTCGGGTGCAGGCTGCTCGTAGGCATCGGGTGCTGGTTCTCCGTAGCCCTCGGGAGCAGGCTGATCGTAGCCTTCAGGCGGTGCCTGTTCTTCAAAGCCTTCTGGTGCGTCCATTTCCTGTTCTGGCTCGCAGCCCATGGAAAAACCAAGTACCAGTACTGCAGCCAGTGTCAATAACGTTCCTTTAATCCACATTTGCCGTTACCTCCTGAAAATCGATTACTGCATTCCTTCAAGGCGTTCCAGGAGCTGGTTCCTGAGTTCTTCATCCACCTGGGCTGCTTCCATGACCTGGTTGTAGGTCTGTACATCCAACCCCTGGGCTTCAACAGCTTCTACCATTTCTTCCCCAGCCTGCTGCTGCAGTTCCTGAGCCCTTTCAGGATCAGAGACTTCCCCCAGTTCCTGCTGGAATCTCTCACGCACATCCGTCACTGCCTGGTAGGCATCAGCAACCTGGTCCAGTTCGGCATCGCTGACATCAATGTCAGGCGCCTGCTGCTGCTGCATCATTTCCTGCTGATACTGCTGCTGTTGGCCTTCCTGCTGGTATTCCTGCTGGGCCTGTACGTTCAGGCCGAAGCCGAGGATCAGCATTACCGCTGCTGCCAGACTGAGAACAATTGAACTTTTCGTGCTAAACATTCAACCCTCCAAATAAATAAATTAATTGTTGTGCCGCACTACCTGTGCAGCAAAGAAACACATAAAATATTTAAAGCAAGTGGTGTGCCAGTCTTGCATTGAGCTTGCAGGCAGGCTGCAGGCAATGGCTGAGAGGATTTTTTGCAGATCGTGGCCGGGCTGAGTGTGCCAGGGATGCAGGTAATTTATGTGTATATATGACACATGAGACGGTTTTGTGCAGGGTGCAGGCGTTATCCGCTCACCTCTTCTCCCAGCCTGCGGTAGAGAGTACGCCTGCCTATGCCCAGAATTGATGCTGCCCTGCGCTTGTTGCCCCCCACTTTGTCCAGCACGTGCTGGATGTAGCGCTGTTCCACCTCGGATAACGGGGGAAGGTTCTGGTCCTGGAACAGCTGCTGAGAGACATGTGCCTGACTTTCCTGGGAAGAGGACTGGTTGTCCCGGATGCGCGCCGGCAGGTGCCTGGGCAGAATTTCGTTGCCGTCGCAGAAAGTTACTGCTCTTTCCACGGCATTCTGCAGTTCGCGTACATTGCCCGGGAAATGATATTTTTCCAGGATGTTCAGGGCCTGTTGTGAAAACCCCTGTATTTTTTTGCCCGTCTGGACGCAGAATCGGCGCAGGAGTCTTTCAGCCAGGAGTTCCAGGTCTGTTTCCCGCTCTCTTAAAGGAGGAATCCTCAGGGTGAATGTCTCCAGGCGGTAGAAAAGGTCTTCCCGGAAGTGGCCATGGCGGACCTCTTCTTCCAGGTCCCTGTGGGTGGCGGCCAGGATACGCACATCCACCTGCTCTTCCTGGTTTCCCCCCACGGGACGCACTTTGCCGTCCTGCAGCAGGCGCAGCAGTTTGGCCTGCATGAAGAGGGGCATTTCCGAGATCTCGTCCAGAAGCAGGGTGCCCCCGTGGGCCTCGGCAAAGAGTCCCTGCCTGGTTTTGCTGGCCCCGGTGAATGCGCCGGCCTTGTGTCCGAAGAATTCGCTTTCCAGGAGATGCTCGGGAATGCCGGCGCAGTTGACCGCCAGAAACGGGTTCTGAGCCCTTTTGCTTTCGCCGTGGATGGCCCTGGCCACAAGCTCCTTGCCTGTACCCGACTCTCCCAGGATGAGCACCGGACCGTCGGCCTGGGCCACCCTGGTTATCTGGTCGAAAAGAAAGCGCATGCACCTGCTCTGGCCATACATGTCATGAAAGCTGTCGGAGTTGAGCAGGCTTTTGATCTGCTTGACTTCCAGGCGCAGGGCGCGGTTTCGAAGCACTCTCTCCACAGTAAGAATGAAGTGATCCAGATCCAGGGGTTTGGTCAGAAAATCCTCGGCTCCTGCCTTGAGAGTTTCCACGGCTCTGGATATGGTCCCGAATGCGGTGATAACAAGAAAATCGGGCTGATTATCCGGGAAGTTGTCCCGGACTTTCTGGAGAAATTCAAGTCCGTCCATACCGGGCAGCCTCAAGTCGCTTACCACAAGGTCCGGGTTCCAGGAGTTCATCATGGAAAGAGCCTCTTCAGCACTGGAACACCAGAATGCTTCAAGGCCGTTGTCCTGGACCTCTTCGGTGAGAAGCTGCCCCAGTCCCTTATCATCTTCAACAATAAGCAATTTGCTGTTCTTTATCTGAACCTGGTTCATGGTCTTTTCCCTGGGCCGGCTTCCCCGGTTTTTTGATTAAGAAAGAGGGAGCCAGATGCGAAACATGGCTCCGCCCATATCGCTTTGCCCAACCTCTACATATCCGCTGTGCTCTTCAGCGATGCCGTGGACCACGGCAAGGCCGAGCCCTGTCCCCATGCCCACGCTTTTTGTTGTAAAAAAGGGCTCAAACAGTTTGGACTTTATGTCCTCCGAAATTCCGGGGCCGTTGTCGTCCACCTGAAACCAGGCCCATCCGCTGTCCTCTCCCCAGGAGATCCGGGCAAGGGCGTTTGAACTTGATTGCAGGGCGTTTTTCAAAAGGTTGACCAGAGCCTGCTCTATGCGGGTGGGGTCGGCCTTGATGTGTATTTCCCTGTCCGGCTCCTGGATGGATAGCTCATGACCGGTGTTCCTGGCCTCTTCTTCCGCTGAAGCATGGGCGGAACGGGCAAGCTGTTTCATGGAGACATTTCTTTTCTGCTGTTCGTTTCGCCGGCTGAAGTCCAGAAGCTGCCTGATGATATTCTCCATGCGCTCCACTTCCTGGCGGATTTCCTGCATGGTTGCATTGAGCTCGGGGGGAAGCCCCTTTTTTCTCTGGGCTCTCTGGGCTTTTCCGCTGACCACGCTTAGAGGGGTTCCCAGTTCGTGGGCCACACCGGCGGCAAGCTGTCCCAGTGCAGCCAGTTTTTCAGCCTGCCTGAGCCTGGCCTGAAGCTCTTCCTGGGCCTGCCGGCGCTCCCTGATTTCGGTTTCAGCTTTTTCTATGCTGTCCAGCATAAAATTAAAACGTTCTCCAATGGTCACTATTTCCCTTGGGCCCTGGGGCTTGAACCTATGCCTCCTCTCTCCCCCGGCGACCCTGGACATGCTCTGGGTCAAACGGGTAAAGTATTTTCCCAGGGCTTTGTGGTGGCCGTATAAAACCAGCGCGCTCATGAAAAAGACAGCCACTCCCAGTCCCATAACCCCCTTGGTCCTGATGGCGCTTATGTCCTCTTTGAAGTCGCTTTCCCGCCGGGTGAGCTGCAGCAGTCCGCTTATACGCCCGCCGGAGTCTGTAAGGGGAACAAAATAGGAGTAAACCTCCCGTCCCGCTACGTGGCCATATTCACCGCGCCTTTCCCCTTCTGCGGCCAGTTCCGTCAGCTTGTCCTTTTCCGGGTCCGGGTCTGTTCTGCCGGCTGAAGCAATCTCCTGGCCGTCCTTGTCATAGACGTTTGCGCTGTATACCCTGCCGATGGCAAAGGCCGACTCCAGGGCCTGGATCATGCTGCCCTCACGGTCGCGTTCCAAAGCATGGCTTAAGGGCAGCTGGATGGAACGGGCCACCAGTTCTAAGTCGTTTTGCATCTGCTGTTCCACCTGCCTTTCCAGAGCGTTTAAGACCAGGTAGCCGGTAACGGCCAGAATGCATGCCAGGGGCAGAACGACGTAGACCACCAGGGCCAGGCGCAGGCTGAAAAGTCTGGAAAAGGAAGCTATTTTTTTAAACATATTATCTTAACCTTGCGTGACTAAAATTGCACATGTGTCAACTTGTATCCTGTTTTTCCCGGCAGGACAACCTTAGTTGATGAAGAAAAAAACATCTTGTTCTGGTGTCGCAGGTTTGGGTGTCAGCCAAGAGCAGGTTGTGGTTGTTTGGAAATAAAAGGTATAAAATTTTTCCAGGTGCTGTCCAGATGTGACTGTAGAAAGTCTTTTTTTATGCGAGGCGATTGACAGGAGGACAAAAATGCATTCTTTATGCCGAGTCAGCGGCCTTTGGTCAAGCAGCTGTTGACAATGGGGGATTTTGGTGGAAACTGTTTTTTATTGAAGGGTACTGATAATTACAAAAATACAAAAGAGAGCATTTTCTGTTGACACCTTTAATCAGATACGTGGCACTTCAGGTGCCCGGATTTCTCATCGCCCTGATTCTTCTCATGCATGCAAGGGATCAGGAATGGATCAGTGTAAGTACCGTGGTGCTGGTACTGGCGATCCTGGTGTTCAAAGACGTGATACTCTACCCTTTTTTCAGGAGAGCCATGCAGCCCGGGCACACGGACATGGTGGCCAGGCTGCACGGGGAGCGGGCCAGGGTTGTCAATACCCTGGACCCCGAGGGTCAGGTCAAACTGAAAGGCGAGATCTGGAACGCAAAAAGTATCCACGGCGAGCCTGTAGAGGCCGGGTCCTGGGTCAGGGTATCCGGTCACAGGGGGCTTAAGCTTCACGTACAAAGGTGCCATGAATATGACTGATAAAGCAGGGGGCAAGCAGTGGCGAACTGGCTGAAAAAAAACTGGTTTATGGTCGGCCTTGTGACGGCAGTGTTTCTGGCCTGGCTGTTTCCTGAGCCCGGAGCCAGGGGAGGGGTGCTTCAAAGCGAAAACACTACCAGGCTGGGAGTTGTCCTTATATTTTTCTTCCAGGGCCTGACTCTGTCCATGGCCGCCATCAGGGACGGACTGATGCAGTGGAGGTTGCATATATTCGTTCAGGCTTTTATATATGTGCTTATTCCCCTGGCTGCACTGGGGATGATACTGGTGACTTATCCAGTGCTTTCTCAGGATATGCGCACAGGATTCTTTTTTCTGGCAGTGCTGCCCACCACCATAGCAACCTCGGTAGCCTATACCTTCATGACCAAAGGCAATGTCGCCGGGGCGGTGTTTAATTCCAGCCTGGCCAACGTGGCCGGAATACTCATCACGCCTTTGTGGGTCAGCGTCTGGCTTCAGGCCGGCGGGGTGGCCCTGCCCCTGGGGCAGTTACTGCTGGATATTTCCCTGCTACTGCTTGCCCCTTTTGTGGCGGGACAGTTGTTAAGGCCCTTTGTATACCGGGTGGCGGACGCCCTGAAAAAAACCTTTTCCACGACAAGCAGCCTGATCATTATTTTTATTGTCTACGCGGCATTCTGTAACTCATGGAAGGACGGCATCTGGGAGGAGGAAGGCACAAAAGCAGCACTGACAGCGGGTGCAGGTTCGGTTGTCTTCCTGGCCCTGGTTCTGGGTCTGGTTGTGCTGGGGATAAGAATTGTCCGTTTCGATCACCAGAATGCCATGGCCGCCCTTTTCTGCGCTCCTCAGAAAACCATGGCCGCGGGAGTACCCATGGCCAATCTTATCTTTGAAGGCCATTCCGGTCTGGGGGTGATTCTTCTGCCCCTTATGTTTTATCACCTCCTGCAGCTGCTGGTGGGAGGGATGCTGGTGACTAAGATAAACGCCGCCGGAAAGTAATGGGGCAGAATTCAGAGGTCAGATGTCAGTAAAAAAAAGAGTTAGTTCACGCTGACCACGCGATGCGCGAGGTTGATTCCTGAATTATTCATTTCCAGATTTTTTACAGGTTCATCAAGTAAAATATGAGGTGATAAAAATGAAATATGCACGCAGTTCCTGCATGTATTCAGCTGTCTTTTTTTTCTTGCTGCTGGCCTGGGTTCCGCATGCCTGGTGCTCAGACCTGGAGGAGGCCCACGAAGCCTACAGAAGCGGGAACTGGCATGAGGCTGCAGAGCTTTACAGGCCTCTGGCTGAGCAGGGCTGTGACGAGGCTCAGAACAACCTGGGAGAGCTCTATTCCAGGGGATCAGGTGTAAAACAAGATTATGACCGGGCCATGGAGCTTTTCTACCTGGCTGCAGAGCAGGGTAATGCTTACGCCCAGACCAACCTGGGCCTGCATTATTCCCAGGGTCTGGGTGTCAGGCAGAATTTCGCCCGGGCTCATAAGTGGTTTGAAAAGGGAGCAAGACAGGACAACTTTGTGGCCCAGAACGCCCTGGGGCTTTTTTACCTGCACGGCAGAAATTTGGAAAAGGATTACGTCCTGGCTTACAAGTGGTTTTATCTTTCAGCACAAAAAGGTTTTGACCAGGCCCAGGAAAACAAGCGCTGGACTGCTTCCAGGCTTTCACAGGAGGACCTGGACAAAGCCCGGAAGCTGGCCCGGGAGTTTGAGCCCGGGTTTGAATCCGGGGATAATTAAATGGTAACCAGTCAGGGGGTGCCAGGAACTACAATTGAGTACCTCCTGTGGAAGATGTACCTGCAAGAAGTCAACCTGAAGGTTCTTCCCTTCTTGATATCCAGAGTACGGCGAAAGCTGTGGCGTTGGCTGTGGCGGCGAGCAGGCAGCAGGCCACGATGCCCAGTACCGGGGCGATGAGTGCGCTGGCCAGGACAGCTCCCAGGCAGGCCCCGAAAAGCTCGGCCCCGTAAATCCTGCCGGCGGAATGTTCCGGCCTGCGGCAGAGCTTCATGAAGCATCCGGCGGCCAGTGGGAAATTGACCCCGTTTATGAGCCCGGCGGAAAAGGTCAGGGCTGAGAACAGGGCAAAGATGAGCCATGGCGGCTGCACTGCAGCAGCAAGGGGCAGGGCTGCGCCCATGAGTCCGGCCAGAAGGGCCATGATTCCCTGGACCATAAGCAGGGTGCCCAGGGTGGTCCTGCGCGGACCAAGGCCATGGGAAATAAAGGCTCCCAGGGCCAGCCCCAGCATGAACATGGCCACTATCAGTCCCACCAGTTCGTAGATGAAGCCGTATATATTCTGAAATGAAAAAAGCAGGCCCACCTGCAGGACCATGGTGGAAAGACCCGTGCTGAAGGCTGATCCGGTCACGGCAAAAGTGGTGTCCGGCCTGGTGCCGGTCTTTGCCCCCAGGAATCTGAGAACACAGGCCGCCAACAGTGTAGCTCCCGCAAAGGGAAGGATCCACCATGGCTGCACGTGGAGCAGGTGCTTGAGTATGTCTGCACCGTCTCTCCTGGTGAGATCGCTTATGTGCATGAGAGTGTAAAAGTAAGTGATGGGCCGAAAGTCGGTATTAAGGAAGTATCGGTCCTGTACCGGATCCAGGTCTTTCTGGGCCCTGGCCTGCTGCTTCACCGGCCCGGGAGAAACAGGTACCGACGGCGGTCCTTCCAGGTGTGATTCCGGACTCCTGCCGTGGTGGCGCACCACCCAGTTTACCCTTCTTAGCTGGGACTCTTCCAGCAGGACCTGGTAATGGACCGGGGAGAATCCCTGGGCTTCAATGCCGCGCTGGGTGTAGCGCTCCTGCAGCCGGGCCGGGTCCACTGAAATCTGTTCCGGGTCATCCGAGGCGAAGTAAAACATGAACCTGTCTCCGGCCACCAGGGTATGGGAAAAGACCCGGTCCAGGGTATGGAAAACAGCCGTGTTGCGGTTGGCTATGGCTGTGCCCCGCAGGTCCGGCGTGGAGGCCGTGCCGGCTACCAGGACCCCCTGGGGGTTGAGGGATTTTCTGGCTTCCTCAAAGAACTCCCGGGTATAGAACCGGTTCATGGCCGCAGTGGTTGGATCAGGGCTGTCCACAATGATCATGTCGTATTCCTGGCCGGCTCTTTTGACGAAAAGGCGGGCATCGGTGTGCATGAGATTCACCCTGGGGTCGTCCAGCACCTCCAGAGACCCGGGATGGACGTGAGCAGCAGCGGTCTGGACAAGTTTTTCATCCAGCTCGATGTAATCAATTTTACCCACCGGGTGCTTGAGTATCTCGGCCAGAGTGCCCCGCAGCCCTCCGCCTATAAGCAGTACACGTTCCGGATCCTGATGCTGGACCATGGCCAGGTGGGCGAAGCTCACCGCTTCCTGCCCCTCCAGGCCGGGAACAAGGGTTTCAGGTCCGGCTGTGCTGAAAACCAGGTGCCCGCTCTGGAAAAAACTGTACTGGTCCTGGCGTTTTAAAACCGCTATATTGCCGTGCTTAGATTCTTGGGTGTCCACCAGCTGGTGCTGTGGTGCGGCCTGTTTCCATTGAATCTGATGGGCAAAGCGGTCCAGGTGATCCAGGGAGAAAAAGAGCAAAACCGCGGCTGCCAGGACTACAGGAACTGCTGCCAGGGCACGGGGCCTTAAGCTGGGGCGCGCAGGTACTATGAGCATTACCGCAGCCAGCATAAGTGCGGCAACCAGCATGGATGTCTGAAAGGGATTTAAAAGGTGAACCAGGACAAAGGAAAATAATATGCCTCCGAGCATATTGCCTGTGGCCTCGCCCACGTAAGTCTTACCTGCGCCTGTGGTGTCCAAGCTTTTGTCCCTTTCCCGCCATACCCTGGACAGCAGCACAAACTGCGAGCCGGTCAAAAGGCAGACGGGCGCTGTGACAATAAAGCAGGAGACCAGCATCTCGGGCAGGGTCAGGTATGCACCGGGGAGGACATCAAAGAAACCGCGCAGGGTTCTGATGGTCAGGATGGTCAGGGGCAGCAGAAGAAGTACTGCTGCTGCAGTGGTTTTCAAAAGAAACACCGGACGGCCCCAGCGGTCCACAACACGTGCCCCAAGGCGGCTGCCCAGGCCCACCCAGGCCAGCCAGGCGGACAGGATAATTCCGATGGACAGCTCGTTGCCGTGAAAGACCATCAAGAGTTCGCGCAGAAGAAGAACCTGGCCGATCTGGGAGATGACCCCCAGCATAAGTACGGATATGAGGTGGTATGGGATTCTTTGTTTCATGTTTTTTCACCCGGGTATCAGAATGAGAGCAGGCGAAGAGTGTGCTGAACAGTTACATGCAAGGCATGATACTTGAAGTATTGTGGATTTGTAAATGCAGGGGAAGTAGAATCAGATCCAGTCATCCTGCAGCTCAGGCACTGGGAAGGCTTGAAAAAAGTTTACAGGAGGTTGTAATTATTTATCCAGCAGGTGTTCCAGAAAATCATCGCCCTGAAGGCCCTGGCGCACTGCTGAAGCGTCAATGTGCTCGGCCCGGGCCAGGTATTTCCTGGCCAGACTCTCTTGGCCCTGTTTAAGGTAAGCCCTGGCCAGATCACAATATCCTTCAATCTGCTCAGGGTGCTGGTGGATTGCTTCTTTAAAGGCATCCACGGCACCGGCCGTGTCGCCTTTATCCAGATGGGCATAGCCCAGGGCGTTGTAACCGTTATAGACCCCGGGGTCGATGGCTACTGCGGACTCCAGTATTTTGATCCGTTGATCCGGATCATTTATTTGATAACTGGCAACAACCCGTTGCATGGCTTTCTGGGTCTTTTGCATCTCCTGCTTCCAGTTTTCCTCGAAATCCTGAAACTCGCGTCTTAACCTGCGCAGCCTGGTATATTCGTTTATGGTTATGAACAGGACAATAGTTGCCAGCAGGGCAACAGTAACACTTAATGTTGTCACCAGAAAGGCCGGGCTCATGGAGGATGCGAGAGTTTCATTCATTAATGGCCTCCGGGGAAGACTGCTTGGGTCCAGGTTGTTATGACTTGTCAAGTGGCAGTTAAATCACACTCAAGTCTTACATTAACTGGTCCCGGATGCAAGTTCATGTTTTCAGTACGGTTATGTAAAAAAGGGAGCGATTCAGCAACCATTTTTCGCTGGAAGGAAATAAGCATCCTTGCTGGAAATGATTAAAAATTATTTTTTCAAAGTCAATAGGCTTATGTTTCAGGCAGTCCTGCTGGTTTTGGTTGCCGGCCCCTTGTGCTTTCAGGGGCCGGCAGGCAGGAGGTTGGAGGAGGTCGAAGGCAACAAGGAGATGGTTGCCTTCAAGGGAAAATCGGGAATTTAAAAAACTACATACCGGTCGCACTCGCCGACCATTTCAGCGTTGCGGGCCTGGGTGGCGAAGTCCCTGAAGCTTACTCCGGGAACTTCCCCGGAAAGCTCATTGGCCCGAAAGCTTACATCGCAGACGGATATGCGGTTGGCCTTGCCCACCAGTTTTGCAAAATCCGGGTCCTGTGTCAGCATAACGCTTTTTCCGGTAAAAAAAAGCTGGGTTTCCAAGCCTTTTTTATATGCGGCCTCCACCAGGTTTATTACCTGGTCCAGGTACTGGTCCTTGCGCACCAGGATGCCAAGCTTTTTTTCACCGGATGCACCCTGCTGTGTATCATTGCTCATAACAGATAATCCTCCCTATTCTGAAAAAAGTTTTTCAGCCTTGCTAAGCACCTTGTCGCGGATGCTTTCTTCCATGGAATACTTGAGAATCAGCAGGTTCACTGCTTCTCTTAAAAGTTCGGCCTCGTCCTTGTTTCTGTTTTCTTCCAGCTGTCCCAGGGCTTCGAATATCTCCTGAACATCAGGGCTCAAAGCTGTGCAGATCTGCCTGGATGATCCTTCATGGCCCCGGAGGGAATCGCTTTTATCAGAAGTCTTTTCTGAATCCACCCTGGGAAGCCGCTGCAGAAGGTCGTAGCACTCCATTATTTTTTCCATGCAGTGCTGTCGGAAGTACCAGGCCCCCAGGGATTTGACTATGTTCCTGGTGGCCTCGATCTGATCCGGGGGGAGATTTTCCTTTGCCACGACCTTTTTGGCGGATTCCAGGGCACTGTCATAGCAGTTGCAGCGCTGAGAAACCATGGCCGAAGCCAGATCTTTGTCCATATCCATTTTCAACTCCTTGGGCTTTGGCGGAGCAGATTGCCGCCGATGCCGAGAACAGAGGGTATAAATTCAGTTTCAGATTCTTTTACCACCAGCAGATGACCTTGTCGGCCTCAAAGATCTGCTCCACGATTTTTTCCCAGTCCGTGCCGGGCTTGAATGTTTCCACCGTCTGGCAGTTGTTGTCCCTGCAGTCGGCATCTACGATGTATCTGGTAAGCTCATCCGGTTCAGATTTTAAAATGTGCAAAGTATTCATGTTCTTCTCCACGAGGTTTTCGATTCCGGGTCCTTTAATATCAAGCACTGCCTTCTAATGTCAGGGCCGGGCTGCGGATCCTGTTTAAGCCTGTCCGGATCCGCAGCAAAGCATCCCTGCAGCTTTTAAAAGGGAATAACTATGTCTGATTTTTTGACCAGTTCGTAGATCCCTTCTTTGTCAATGGGCTTGAATTCGTACTTGTCCACATTGGCCTGGTTGTTGGAATAACGTTCTCCTTCCATTTCATCCAGAAAGCCCATGTTGTCCTCAAAAGCCTCATCCAGCTGGGCTATTTCATGGTCCAGCATGACCATGTTCACCCCGGTGGCATGCAGAAGAAGTCCAAGGCTGGTGCGCAATCCCTCGTACTGCTGTTCCGGATCCCGGATAAGCACGGTTACTTCCTTCATGGTTACCCCTTTTTGATGTAGTAGTTGGTTTTGCCCTCGTCTGTGTCCTGCATGCCCAGGAATTCATTGCCGTCCTTGTTTCCGAACTCGGGGATATCGTTTTTGGATCCCGGGTCAGTTCCGATTACCTGCAGAACCTGGCCACTTGACAGCTCTTTCATGGCCTTTTTGGTTTTAAGCAGGGGCATGGGGCAGCTCAGCCCGCTGGTGTCGACAACCTTGTCTGCATTGATAGTGGAAGTGTCCATAATGTCCTCCTTTAGATGTTTTTAGAATATTACAAATTTTTCGCTTTTTTCATTCCAGATGGCCCAAAGAGCCCAGGCAACGGGGATGAGTACGAATACTGCGAGGGCCAGGGGCCAGCCGAACACGTCAGGCATGAATACTCCCGATCCCAGCCAGTCCTGGATCTGGAAGCGTTCCAGAAAGGCAAATCCCAGGGAATTGAACAGGGCAAAGGATACAACAGCAATGATAAGCTTTATATGCCCCTCACCAGCTCTCCATAGTGATCCTGAACCGCAGCCTCCTGCCAGAAGCATGCCTATTCCAAAAATGATGCCCCCCAGAAGACTGCCCAGCCAGAAGGGATGAAATACACCCATGGTTTCGGGCTGGATCCAGTTGTACTTGATTACTGCCGAACCCATACCGTAGATGAGAAGGCTCAGCGCTATGGCCCTGACCATTTCAGCATCCCCGGTCATAAAAGGTTCCCTGAAGGCCCTGGCGAAGCACAGACGGGCACGCTGCATGGTGATGCCGATAAGTGCACCGAAGAACAACAGGCCTCCAAGTACTGTTTCTCCCTGCACGGAATACAGGTAGAATGTTGTTAGAATAAGCACCAGGACCAGTCCACCGGCAAAAGGCGATATTTTCCCCCAGTTTATGAACGCCTTTCCCGGCATTTCCCTGGAAGGGGGAGCTGCAGTAAACTGTTGGGGCACGTTCATCATTTCCCAGATTAAAATGCGAAGGCCGATGTAGGCCCCAATGCCCAGCCCGATCATCATGGCATAGCCGCCCATGGAGAACATGCCGATGGCATTGTAAAATCCGCCTATGTTGCAGCCCGAGGCTATGGCCGCCCCGATTCCCATGAGCCCCCCGCCGGCGATACCTTTAAGGTACTCATACCAGGAGGAGTTCCTGAGCTTGAACTGCCCGGCCATCAAGGCTGCGGCCAGCGCCCCCAGTACCAGGCCGATATTGGACATGGACATGTTGCTCATCCAGGGTTCAGTGGGTCGTTCGGAATAAAGGCCGATTAGATAGAAAAAATTGTCGCCCCAGTTTCTGAATCCACCGGTGATTCCCCACATGCTGTCCCAGAGAAAAATCATGAGAGCCAGGATTGCCAGAAAGACAGCCGCCAGCCATATGGGCCAGCTGTTCTGGAAAACCTTGATGTACACTTTCCTTGCTTCCTCGCGGAAGCTGCTCCAAAAAGTGGTTGCCACAACGGGCCTCCTTTTGGGTTTAAAGGTTTGTCAAGCAGCCTGGAAGGGCCTTTTCCTGAAGCCGGATGATTTACCTACAAATTTAGTCTGCTAATTAGCAACGATCATGCCATGGGTTTTGAGGGTGAGTTTATGGCTGTAAACCGTGATTTTTTGTCAAAAAAGTTAAAAAAAGTGTTTAAGGTGATATTTAATGATTAAACAGTTGTATAAGCGTGTATATGCAAGGAGGCAGCAGTTTGCAGTCTTTGGGGTAAATACCCTTGCATGGCTACTGGTTGTTATGCAGTGGAGGCTGTCACAATCAACTGCTCTGGACGGGGAAAAGGGGAAATTTATCCTGCTTAAGCTGAGCACTGCAGAGAAACTTTGCGTGCAGCCCAGGAGATCTCTTTTCACGAAGAAAATAACCATTAAGGGCATGAAGAGCATGAAGTTAAACTTTCATTAAAGTGTTGAATAGAGAATTTGCCATGCAGGTGAAGACCGGGCAGGTCAGGGATGAGGTCTTTGCGGGTGTATGGTGGATTTCCGGGAGCAGGCTTTTCAGCTTTTTTAAGCCATGAGCCTTGCTCCCGGGAATCAGGTTATAAGGAGGAGGTCGGTGTTATTCGATTTCAAAACTGCCGTCTTCACCATAGGATACGTTGGCATCCAGGTAGTAGACATCCAGCTCAGGGCGCTGATCCTGAAAGGTGAAGTAGGCTTCACCGCTGCGTGCGCCGGTGGCGCAGATGAGGACAATGGGTTTTTCGTCGTCGAACTCATCCATATTGGCCCGGATTTCATCCACATTCATGCGCTCGGCCTGGGGCAGATGGCCGCGGCTGAATTCGTCCTCGTCTCTTACATCAATAAGGCGGATGCTGCCGGGATCAGTCTCCATAAGTTCCACAAAGAAGTCTTCATCTATGGATCCGGGGAATTCCCCTTCTTTAATGTCCGAAGGCTCGGCCGCTTCTTCAGCTTCAGCCACTTCGGCTTCATCAGGCTCTGTAATGTCTTCGATGGTCCACAGCTTGTAACCCTGGTCAGCCCAGTATTCATCACCCTGGGGGAAAACTACTACATTTTCGTATCCCATTTCTTCCGCCTTCCAGGCGGAGTCGTGGCTGAGACGTCAGCCAGGGTTCATGCAGTAGAAGACAAGCAGGGTTGACTTGTCCTCGGGAAGGACTTCGTCAGCTTTTTCTTCAAATTCGCCGTCAGGCAGACTGACAGCAGTGGGAATGTGTCCACGGTCATAGCGGGGGCGCTTGGGCCGGGAGTCAATTAGCATGACGTCATCCCGGGGTTCTTCCCTGAGCACATTGTCTGCTACAATGGGTTTGACAAAATCAATGCCTACGAAGGTGTGAAAGGGATTGGGGACATCTGTTTCCACTTCAACAGTGGGGATGGGTTCTCCGGGTTCATACCCGGCGACATGCCTGGGTTCATCCTTGACGCAGCCGGCTGCAAGAAAAAGAGCCAGCGCAAGGATAAGCCCGGGCAGGGCCAGTTTTTGGAGCCTTTGGTACATGAAGCACCTCCATGGGTTTAAAGGTTAGCCGGTTGAGCAGATGATTCTGTTTACATATAATTAAGCAATACATGTGCCATTTTTGCGTACCTGACTTTTTTTGTCGGGATATGACTATGGAAGTGGTCATTTATAGCGAACCACCCCCGCCCCCTCCTTAACCAAGGAGGGGAGCAGTCCGTGCTGTACGCATAAAGTTACAGATATGTGTGAGAGTGATATACTGAAATAATTTGTTGGAATTGCAGTTAGTTGTAAGCACTCATTGGAGTACAGATAAACATTAGAGTGACTAAATAAGGAAGTGGTCATTTATAGCGAACCACCCCCGCCCCTCCTTAACCAAGGAGGGGAGCAGTCCGTGCTGAGCGTATAAAGTAGACAGATCTGTGTGAGAGTAATATGATGTAAATGCCTACTCAAGGGTGATTAAACACCTGTATAAATAATTGTTGACAGCCATCCGGGCAGCTTTTTCAAGAGCGGGCAGGATGGTTTGAGCCTGCCCTGAGTCCGTCCCGGAGTCGTCAGGCCTTTTTATGTTTTTACGTATTCAAAATACCGGGCCTGGTTTTGTCAGGCCTTGTACTCAGTCTTTCTGGATAAAATAGCTAATGGTATCCTCGTCTGAATGCTCCATACCAAGAAAACTGCTGCCGTTGCGCAGACCCAGGTCAGGGATATGGTCTTTTGAACCCGGATCAGTACATATGATTTTAACTGTCTGACCGGATTTCAGAGAGTCCAGGGCTTTTTTGGTTTTCAGCAAGGGCAGGGGACAACTCAAGCCTCTGGCATCCACAACTTTGTCGGCGATTATCCGGGGGGGGAGTTTCATGAGCAGTCTCCAGTTTGAACCGGTTAAACCGAACAGTTGATTTTAATAAGCCCGGAAAAATCAGGAAGTCCTTCCAAGCAGCTGCAGTAGATCCTGCATTGCCTCGGCGGTATTTGCAAAAAAAGCAGTACCCGGTGCATCCGCAGGTATGCGCTGCATGAATTCCTGGATCCATGGCAGCATGAAATTGCCTGAGAAGTCAGCAATCTCCGCGGCTGTTTCAGGGTCAGGATCATGCAGGTACAGGCTCATCAAAAAGTAAAGATATTCCAGTTCCAGGCAGAGATGATCCACAGGCTCACCAGGGTTTTGGGGTTCCAGACCGGCCTCGCTGAGCCTTTTTTGCATTTCCAGGGCCGGCTGCTGCATCAGCAGCTGTTCTTCTCCATGGTAGCAGGAATGGTACAAAGGGGCGCTGACTCCGCCGTGAGTATTTATAAATGTTTCTACAAAGACGCTTTCCAGCTCCTGTAAAGTCTCAGGCTTCTGTCCCCGGGACTGGATTTCATCTAAGTATGCGGCAATGCGGGGAGTGTCTTTGAAGACAACGCCCTGCAGACCGTTCCATACAGAAATGGAGTTTTCCCAGAGTTCTTCCCAGTTTTTGCGACCGTCACGGCTCCAGAACACCTGAATCAGATGCTCTACGGCCTGCAGGATCTGCTGCCGGCCGGCGGAGTCCAGACCGGTAATACTTCCTGGCAGGATGTTGTCATTGCTCATGGGGTCTCCACCATCTCCGGATACTTTTCCTCCCAGGCCATGATGCCTGCCTTGTAGCGGTATATGTTTTCATATCCAAGACGAACGGCCCACCTGGCCGCAATGCCGCTTTGCACTCACCTGAAGCTGCGGCAGTAAAATATGATTCTGCGCTCCTTGTCTTCGCCCATGGCGCTTATGAGCTGTTCTTTTTTACCTGAATCCAGGCTGCTGCGTTCAGCGGGCCGGAAAGGGACGTTTACTGCACCTGGAAGGATGGTTGAATGCTTGAATTCGTATTCATAGCGGTTGTCGATAACTTTCATCTCCGCTTCTTCTTTGTAGAGCCTGTGCAGTTCTGATGTGTCTATGAGCCTGTAGCCTTGTTCTTCAGCCTTTTTTTCGGCGTCTTCCCACCAGACTTTTTCTTCTGCGGCATGAAGGGGGTTTGAAAAAGCCATCAAGGCCAGGACTGATATTACAAATGAAGTGATTCTGGAAAATTTCATGGCTAAGCCCTTTTTCTGGCAGCCCTCAGGGGGTTGTACCTGCAGGAAAGGCAGTCGCCTTTCCTGCAGGGTTGCCGGGTGTCGTCGGCAAGGAGGTGTTTTATGAGCCACAGCCGCCGGAAGATTTGCGGCAGCTGTGGAGGATTCTGCTGCTATATCTTGTCTTTTATCTGGTTGTACCAGAGTTCATGGTGATGTTTGGCATAGCTTTCAGGGACCTTGCCGGTGAACATGGATTTGAATGCCGGTCTTTCCTCCCTGGAGATGGCTGCCATATAGATGTGCACGATAAGTCCGGCCAGGGCCAGGGTGGCAAAGAGATAGTGGATGGTCCTGGACCAGGCTACGGGTGTCGGGTTGTCCAGCACCATGGTGGAAAGAAACATGATAACCCCGGTGACAATAAGTATGGCCCCGGCAATGATGGATATCTGGGCAAAGAGCTTCTGCCCGGCATTGTAAAAGCCCTGGGGCGGAATGTCCGTAGTCATGCCCAGTTTTTTGAGCATCTTGTCACCCATGGTCAGCTGGATATTTTTCTTGACCATCCAGGTCATATCCCGGGAAGGGTTGAGAGTGAAGGCTTCCTTTGCAAAAGCCAGGCTCTCGGTAATGCGCCCCAGGACGTAGATTATCATGACTATGGCCCAGAAAAGGCCCAGGTACATATGCACATTCAAAAGCATTTCCGGACTGCCGAAGATGGTGCGCATCATGGCCGGGTACCAGCCTCCCAGGGGGTTCCAGTGCTCGTTTATGAGCCCCAGCCCGGTGAGGGTCAGGGTGATCCAGCAAACGGCATTGAACCAGTGAATGAAAATGCCGCCTTTATCGTGGCGCGGAATCATTTTTTCCTGCATGTTATTATGCCTCCTCCTTTTTTTCATCGTGCCCGGAGGTCTCGGAGCCCGAAGTGATCTGCTTTATAAACATGACTGCAGCGCCCAGTGCTGACAGCCCTACAGCCACCTTGAACAGGGGGTTCACCAGACGGGTCATGGTGGCATGGGCTGCGGGGTATTCAACTTCCCCGGGCCAGTCCATGGGCTCGGTGTCGGCCAGGTAGTACATATTGGGATCGGTGTCCTCGGGTTCGGTGTTTATCTGGACCCACTCTCTGTCTTTTAGCAGGGTAGCTGCTTCACTCTCGGAATCGTTGATATCCCCGAAGACCCTGGCCTTGGTGGGACAGGTATCCACGCAGGCCGGCTGCAGTCCCATGGCCAGGCGGTCCTGGCAGTAATCGCACTTGTCCGGGACCCGCTGGGTGGGATGGCGGTACCTGGCCGCATAGGGACAGGCCACCACGCAGTTGCCGCAACCTATGCACATATCCTTGTTGATCTGGACAATGCCTGTTTCCTCTTCTTTGTATGTGGCCCCACTGGGGCAGGCGTGCACGCAGGTGGGGTTGTCGCAGTGCATGCACCCCCCCGGTTGATAATGGGCATAGGTGTTCTTGCCCATGGAAAAGTCAGGAGACTTCTCCTTGATCCAGTTACGCCAGTAGCCCCGTGGAAGGCCGTGCTCCACCTTGCAGGAGGCCATACAGGCCTTGCAGTCGATGCACACCGATGAGTCGACGACCATGGCGAATTTCTTTTTCATCAGCTCACCTTCCTTACGTTTACAAAGGTCTCATGCATGGCCATGTTGGCGCAGATTTCATCATAGGCATCCTCCTGTATCTCTGCGATACTGGCCCCTTTCTGGTAAATCTGGCTCATCTGTGGAGACAGCGAGCCAAATCCGGTGACCATGTACACGGTCTGCTTCTCAATTCCTCCATCAATTTCCAGGCGGAGCCTGCCCTTGCCCGAACTGCTCTCTACTTCCACCAGGTCGCCGTCTTCAAGACCCAGGCGTTGTGCAGCATCAGGGTTCATGTGCAAAGTGTTCTCCTCCATGAACTCGGTGAGCAGTTCGTTGTTGGTCCTGCTCTGGGTAAAGTAAGCCGGCCGTCCCACTATGAGCCGGAACTCGTCCTTGTCCGGCATCTGTGGTGGATTATAGACAGGCATGGGCTCGATTCCCCATTGTTCGTAGCGCTGGTTGTAGATTTCTTTGACCCCGCTCATGGTCTTCAGGGGATCCCCGGCATAGATGCCGTAAGCCTGGCTGGGATTGAAGTAGATCCCGTCCTGGCGCATGATTTCCAGGGCTCCTTCCAGGTCTCTAAGCTGAGCTTCGCGGTATTCGTCCATGGTGAAATCAAAATGCTCTTCCAGGTCCATGCGTTTGGCCAGTTCCTGGAGAATCCAGAGGGGAGGCCTGGATTCGAACATATTGTCTATTACCGGGTCGCGCAGGAAAGCGCAGGCGCAGGCAGAGGAACCCTGCAGCGCCGTCACCGGGTCTTCTCGTTCCAGGAAGCTGTTGCCAGGCAGAACAATGTCAGCATACCAGGCGGTATCGCTCATCATGATGTCAATATTTACAAAAAAGTCAATGTTTTCAAGCATTTTTATTGTTTTCTGGCGATTGGCCCCGGTCTGCAGAAAGTTGGTCTTGAAAGAAAACCAGCCCCTGATGGGATAGGGTTCCTGCTTGATAATGGCCTCGCGCAGAAGCTGAAAAGAACCTATGTCGCTGAACAACCCGGGAACCTGATCGGCATCCGCCCGGTCAGGCGGATTTTCCGGGTAGAAAGGCGGAGAGTAATCCCAGCCTCGGACCCCTACTTCCCTGGTGGCCATAAGCCCTCCGGGGCGGTCCCAGTTGTCCAGTAGAACGTTGGCTATGGCCATGGCCCTTCTTATCTGGGTGGACTGCTTGTAATCCGAACTGCGCCGTCCAGGGTAGACCATGGCTCTGGGAGCGGCTTCAGTGATTTCCTTGGATATGCGTTTTATATCCTCGGCCGGGATGCCGCATTCCTTTTCCGCCCATTCAGGAGTGTAGTCTTTGATATGCTCCACGAACTTGTCATACCCATGAGTATTATCCGGGCAGCAAAAGCGTTCGCCCTTGACTATCTCGTGGCACATGGCCAGGAAAAAGGCCATGTCAGTACCCGGTTTGATCTGGTGCCACTCATCGGCCAGGGCAGCGGTCTTGGTGAACCTGGGGTCTAAGACCACTATTTTGCAGCCGTTCTTCCTGGCTTCGACGAGATCCGGGGTGTCCGGGGTCATTATGGCCTCCAGGGGATTGGAGCCGGCAATGATTATATATCTGCTGTGCAGTACGTCCGCTGTGGGCACCTCGCCAAAAGTATCCAGGTAGGCCCTGTTGCGGCTTAGCAGGCACAGGGACTCGTGATTGGTGAAGTTGTAGGAGCCGAACACCTCAGCGAACATCTCCACAAACCTGGACTGGGCATCCACTCCAGGGGTAAACATGATGCCGCACCGGGAATACTCGTCGGCGATTTTCTGCATCTGTTCCGCTGTATGGTCCAGAGCCTCTTCCCAGCTGATTCTCTCCCACTTGCCTTCTCCGCGCTTGCCTTTGCGCTTCAGCGGGTGCTTCAGGCGGTCCGGGTTGTATACGTGCTGAATTCCGGCGTTGCCTTTGGCACAGATCATCCCCCTGGATTTGCGGCAATTGGGATTGGGGTCCAGTTTTTTTATGACTCCGTTCTTTTTTCGGGCGATCATTCCGCAACGGTTGAAGCACATGTCGCAGGCCGTATAATGAGAGGTGATATCTTTGTCAGGACGAGAGCCTGCGGCATTGGCCCCGGGCACCAGCCCCTTTACCAGCGGACTCTGTATCCCGGCTCCCACAGCGGCAGCAGCCATGGAAGTCTGCAAAAACCTCCTCCTGCTGATGGGACTCTTGCCGTCTTTCATATTTGCTCCTTCATTGAAGTTGTCGCTTGAATTATTGTAAACACTTAAATTTTCTGTGCAGCATTCACCCGGAAGCAACATGTTCTTCCGGGTGAATGAAGTAGACTGTTAACCGCACCTTTCAGGAGAGGGAGAATCTGCTGCACCCTGATGCAGGTAGGTTCCGATGTGGTTGAGTTCGTCTTCGCTGAGATCCCATTCATCGTAGCAGGGCAGAGCCTCAATGTCTCCAAAGACCTCTTCCCATTCAGCCTGACGTTTGGCATCAGGGCCCAGGTATTCCCCGGCTGCACCTTCCTTGGTGGCATCTTCCATATGACATGGGCGGCACTGTTCACGGAACAGGAAACGTCCCTGACGCGGATTGCCATCGAACATGGCCAGGCCGATTCCAACCTGGGTTGCAAAGATTGCCCCTGCCATAGCCAGAATAATCAACTTTCTCATAACTGCCTCCTTATAATTTTGGATCTTTTGGGTTGCATGGTTTTACTTGAAAAAACGTATTTACAGGAACTCTACACTCTCAGACAAGCACTAAGTGTGCCATCCGGCATTTAAACCAATTTGGCTCAGTTAACAAGTTGTTTTTGCATGCTTATTAAAATAAAGAGTCAAGGGTTGTGTTGATGAAAAAAAATATATATTTAAACAAGTGATTAATCACGGGCCAGTGATTAATCACGGACCAGTGACGGCAGTATCGCCATTATCAGACGTCTGACGTGGACGCCTTCATGGACCACCGAAGCCCCCTGACAGGATCTGAGCGGTTCGGGTGCCGATTCTTTGCCGCCCTGTCTGTACAGTTGATTGATAACCAGTATGATCTTTTTGCCGGGAAAGGAGTTATAATATGCTGAAGAATCAACGTGTCAATATTTATTGCAAGGATATAGTGGAAATAATGCAGGAAGGGCTTCTGGTGGTGGCTGAGGACGGCACCATCCAGATGGTCAACCATGCCCTGGAGAACATTACCGGATACTCCAAGGAGGAGCTTCTGGGCCAGCCCTGTTCCATTTTCAAGTGCGATGCCTGCAAACTGCTCAGACAGGCCTCCAGCGGTGCCTGGTGCAGGCTTTTCGAGCGCAAGGAGCAGGTCAAGCGAAAATGTCACCTCATGCGCAAAGACGGCTCTTATATCACGGTTCTCAAGACTGCAGCTGTTCTTTCCGACGACCAGGGACAGACCATGGGAGCAGTGGAAATCGTGACTGATATTTCGGAAATGGACAGGCTGGACCGGCAATTGCGCCAGCTTACCAGGACCCTGGATGAGGAGTCCAGCTTTCAGGGTATTGTAGGGATTTCCAGGCAAATGAAAAACCTGTTCGAGCTTGTGGAAAAGGCGGCCCAGAGCGATTTTCCTGTTTTTATCTGCGGTGAGTCGGGTACCGGCAAGGAACTGGTGGCCCAGGCCATACACAATCTTAGCCCCAGGGCGGAGCAGCCATATATTCAGGTCAACTGCGCCGCTCTTAACGAGTCCCTGCTGGAAAGCGAGCTTTTCGGGCATGTCAAGGGGGCCTTCACCGGTGCCCTGCAGCACCGCAAGGGGCGTTTCGAAGCAGCTCACAAAGGTGATATCTTCCTGGACGAAATAGGAGATCTGCCCATGGCCATGCAGGTCAAGCTGCTGCGCGTACTGGAAACCAAGACCTTTGAGCGGGTGGGGGACAACCGGACCATTTCCGTGGACCTGCGCTTTATAACCGCCACCAACAAAAACCTGCCGGACCTCATAGCCAGGGGAGGTTTCCGGGAGGACCTGTTTTACCGCATAAACGTCATCCCTATACACCTTCCTCCTTTGCGGGAAAGGAAAGAAGATGTGCCGCACCTGGTGGATTTCTTCATCAAGAGGCTTTCCAGAAAAAACAAGAAAAATATCCAGGGGCTGAGTCCTGAGGCAATGCGCATATTTATGCAGTATTCCTGGCCGGGCAATGTCCGGGAGCTGAAAAGCGCCCTGGAGTACAGCTATGTTCTGGCAGAGGGTGACAGGATACGCTCGGAAAATCTTCCGGAATATTTAAAGGACGGCGCCAATGATTTCCAGGCCGTAGACCTGCCCTCAGCGCCTGCAGAAAATCTGCAACAACGCCAGAAACAGGAACTCATTGAGGCTCTGAAGCAAAGCAGCGGCAACAAGTCCCAGGCGGCCAGGCTGCTGGGGATCAACAGAGTTACGGTCCTGAACCGCATGCGCAAGTACGGCATAGATCTGCAGCGCGATGTTGTTTATTAAGAATTCGGGGATTGGGGGATTGAGGAATTCGGGGATTGGGGAATTGGGGGAGTGTGGGACTCAGGGTTACCAACTCTTAGAGTTGATCTTTCCTGGGTAATAACTCACCATAATATCGTAACCATTCAGTACGTATTTATGCGCCAATCCTGTTCCAGCAGAAAGTTGATAAGGTTTTTGTGGACGATACCTTTCCGGCTTAAATCGAACTTATCAAGACTCAATACCATTTTAGGGTAATTGTCCTTGATCCCCAGGAGTGCTGAAAATTCCCGTTCTGCGACATTCTGATCAGGAATCAGGTATGCAACCTGGATATATATCCTTTGCGACATTTTTTCCGCGATAAAGTTTATCTCTTTTGCATCGGACTTCCCGATACGCACGGTGTATCCTCTTCTTAGAAGCTCAAGAAAAACAATGTTTTCCAGAATCTGGTTGATATCTCTCTGGTTGTTTCCGTAGATGGCTTCACGGAGACCGTGGTCGGCCAGGAAGATTTTTTCCTGGAATTTCAATATCCTTTTGCCCTGTACGTTTTCGCGCGGTGTCAGGTAAAGAAGGCATGCTTCCTGGGAATAAGATATGTAATTGTACAATGTCTCCAGGGAGATCGCTCTTTTTTCGTTTTTTAGATATTTCATGATATTTGAGCCTGAAAACGGGTTTGCAACATTGGCGAGAAGATAGGAGAGGATTCGCTCAAAAAGCTCAACATCACGAATGGCATGCCTGCCGATAATATCTTTCAACATGATGGAGTTGTAGATATCCTTGAGATAGTCAAGTGCAGCGGTTGCATCAAGGTTGTTTTCATAAAGAAAGGGCATGCCTCCAAACCTCAGGTAGAGATTAAATGCTTCTTCCACAGGCAGTTCCGTCTGTTTTTCTTTCTTTATTTTCATTATTTCCTGGAAAGAAAAGGGATAGACTGCAACCTCGATATATCTGCCGGCAAGATATGTGGCCAGCTCTCCGGACAGCAGTTTTGAGTTCGACCCTGTAATGTAGAGATCACAATACAGATCGACTCTCAAAGAGTTGACCATTTTTTCCCAGCCGGCCAGTTCCTGGATTTCATCGAGAAATATATAAGCCTTTTCGCCGTGGTTCCCGCTAAGATGCCTGAGTTCCTGATAGATACTCATGAAATCCCGATTTGCATACGCCATGCTCTCGAAATTGATCATAATGATTTGATTTTCCGAAACTCCGTCAGCGATTAATTCCTGCTGAACAAGTTTTAACAGGGTTGACTTGCCTGAACGGCGAATACCGGTGAAGACCTTTACCATGTCCTTGTTGATAAAGGGCCTGACCCTGTTTATGTAGGTTTCTCGTTTAATCATTCTCATCACCTCGTAAGAATGACAATATCTGGTCATAGCGTAAACTGCAATGTTTTTCTCGAAAAGTTTACGGTATGGCGAAAAATTGAGACAGCCATTTCCCAGGTACAGGGAGGCAGGAAGTATGAAAGTGACTGCGTACCAGTCCGGGTGGCGATGGGTGCCTTAATCCTGATTCAGGCAGGGGTTGAA